>NZ_JBHVDX010000117.1:0-30576 GCF_042802555.1 Streptomyces sp. NPDC057474
ACCCAGGCGCGCGCCCTCTCCTGGTCCTGCCCGGGTTGTCAGGTCACCGTGCAGGACTGGTCACCGATTTTGAAGGCGGTCGGTCTTCCGTTCGTCCCCGACCAGCTTCCGGTGAAGCCGAAGCTCACCGACGAACCCGCCGCCACATTGCCGTTCCAGCTGATGTTCCTGGCCGTGACCGCCGATCCCGACTGTGTGTGGTCGGCGTTCCAGAGTTGGGAGATGCTCTGGCCGTTCGGGAAGGTCCAGCCGAGGGACCAGCCGGTCCACGCGCCCGTGCCCGTGTTGGACAGCCGCACGTCCGCCTGGAAGCCGCCCGACCACTCGTTGGTGACCTTGTACGCCACCGCGCAGGCCCCCGCCGGCTCGGGCTCGGGTTCCGGATCCGTACCGCCGCCCCCGCCGCCCGTGTCGGAGGAGTCGCCGTAGATGACCCCGCGCCCGTTCGTCGCGACGTAGACCCGCCCGTACACCCTCGGGTCACCCGTGATCGCCGCACCCGTCCAACCCCACTGGTGGGCGTCGTCGTTGATCCGGGTCCAGGTGGCGCCCTTGTCGGTCGAGCGGAAGATGCCGCGTACGCCGCCGATCCTGGCGCTGGCGTAGAGCGTCTGGTACGAAGCTCCCGTCGCCGCCTTGCCGAAACCGATCGTGTCGGCCTGCTCGACGCCTGACAGCCTGCTCCAGGTGGCGCCGCCGTCCGTCGAGTGCCACAGACCGTAGGAACCGTCGGTCGCACCGCCCGCCAGCCACACATCGCCCTTCACACCGGGCAGCGCCTTGAAGCGCACGCTGTCACCGCTCGGGAGACCGGTCGCGTTCGACGCGGTGAAGGTCGCACCGCCGTCCGTACTGACGTAGAACTTCCCGGACTTGAAGCCGTAGAAGATTCTCGGGTCCACCCGGTCCGACTCCACGATCGCGTCGGCCGGGATACCGCTGGACGCCGACCACGAGTTGCCGAAGCCCGTCGTGTACTGCACGCCCGTGCCCGCCGGGCTCCACACGAACCGGCTGCCGTCCGAGGCCGCCGCGACCGTACCGCCGCCGCTCACGCCCGACGGGTCGGTGCCCGCGAACCAGTTGGCGCCGTTGTCCGTGGAGAAGGCGATGTGCGGTCCCGAGTCGAGATTGCCGACCCGGACGACCGTGTTCGGGTTGGACTCGGCGTAGTCCAGGCTGGTCGTCGTCGTGAAGTTCGGCTGCGTGAACATCATCGACGGGACCTTCGTCAGATCCGTGTGCCGGAAGCCGCCGATGTCACCGAGCGCGCTGAGCAGCGGGGCGCCGGACGGGGGAGAGGCCAGGTCGTTGACGGCCGTCTCCTCCAGGCCCTGCACCATCGGTTTGATGGCGAACTGGCCGCCGCTGTCCCAGTTCCCCAGGTTCTCCGTGCCGTAGATCGTCGCACCCGTCCCGTACATCATCCGCTGGGAGTTGAACGGGTCGATCTCCAACGCCTCGGTCATCCAGCCGAGTTTGGGGGTCTGCTCCGGCGGCGACGGGTTCGCTCCCCAGGTCAGCCAGGGTGAGGACGAGACATCCATGGTGTAGCGGTTCGAACGGTTCGGATACGACGAATAGTCCCACGCCTTCGTCCAGGTCGCGCCGCTGTCGGTCGAGCGGAAGATCTGGGTGTCGGGCCACCAGGAGCTGTACGCCGTCGCCATGACCGTGCCCGGATCCTGCCGGTCGACCGTCAGACCGCTGAAGCCGTAGTACGTGTCGGCCTCCGCCACCGGGCTGATGTTCGTCCAGGCGCCCGTCGCGGTCGCGTACCGCCACAGCTGGCCCTTGCCTCCGTCGTACGGCCCGCCCTTGTCGCTGTACGACAGATACAGATAGCCGTTCGTCGCGTCGAGGACGCCCTTGTGGGCCAGGTAACCGGTCGGCTGCCCGGCCACCCGTGACCAGGTCGCGCCCGCGTCGGTGGAGCGATAGACGGCGTTGTCCTTGTCGGCGACACCGACGTAGATGGTCCTGGTCGCGTTCCCGGACGTACCGGTGGTCTCGTCGAAGGTGACCCACACGATGCCCTGGTTGTCGCTGGAGTACCCGCTCGTGTCCGACGGATCGGCCACATAGTTGCCGACGTTCGGGAAGTTCGTCACCTGCGACCAGGTGGCCCCCGAGTCCGTGGACCGCCACAGCCCCTTGCCGCTCGGTGCGCCCAGATACAGCACGCTGTTCCGGTTCGGGTCCACGGCGAGGCGCTCGCCCATGCCCCGCCCCGGCATGTTCCCGCCCAGCTTGAACGGCAGGTTGGCCTTCTGCCAGCTGGCCCCCCGGTCGGACGACCGCAGGATCGCCCCGTTCCCCGGGTCCCAGCTGTTCGTGTACGTACCGGCCGCCACGTACACCTTGTTCGGATCGACCGAGTCGGAGGCCAGGCTCACGACACCCGTGTGCCCCCAGTTGTCCCAGCCGACCGAGTCGAGCATCGGCGTCCACGTCTTCGACGCCTCCACCCAGCGATAGGCCCCGCCGATGTCCGTACGGGCGTACGCGAGGTTCCGCTCCTTGCGATTGAAGACGATGCCGGGGACGAAACCGCCGCCGTCGATACGGGCGTTCTTCCAGGTGTAGGTGTCAGCGGCGATGGACACCGACCTGTCGGTCTTCTCTGCCTTCGCGGCTTTCTCGGCGCCGAGCGCGGGTGGGGATCCCGCGAGAAGGCCGGCCGCGAGGGCCAGGACGGTGGTGAGGATGCGGGTTCTTCGCACGGTGGGGGCCTCTCCTTCAAAATGGGGGAAAGGTGCGAAGCGATACGTGCACAGCCCCCGCGCCCCGTCTTTCAGGGGCGCGGGGAACTGCGCGACCAGCCACGGACGACCCGCAGCCGACACACGACCTACGACCCGGAGCTACTCCAACAACTCCGCGTACGAGCCCATGGCCAACGCGATGTCCGCCTGAGCCCAGAACCGGTGATACGTGAACGAAGGAGCGGCCCCACCGGCGAGATACGCCTCGATCTTCGACCAAGCCGGATCGTCCTCGTAGAACGACCGGATCGAATCGAAGGTCGATGACGAGTTGATCGCGTCGCCATTCGGCATCGTCCCGGTCCACCCACTCGGCACATACACCCGGTCGTCGAACCGGTTGTAGTCGGCCCGAGTCTCCGGAACGGCGATCCCGAGCCCGTCCTGGTGGTGGTCCCACATGCCGTCGAGCAGCGCCTTGGCGACCCGGGCCGCGTCGGCGTCACCGGAGCGGTCGGCGTAGTACGTCAGCGTCTTGGCGTACGCGGCCGCCACGCCCACGTCGTCGGTGTAGTCGGCGACGGTGACGTGAAGTCCCGAATTCGCACCGGGACTTGACGCGCTCCACGTGTCGGGCGCACCCGACCACTGAAGGGTCGACGGAATCCGGTACGTGCCGTCCGGATTGATCGTCGTTTTGGAGAGCGCCCAGTCGACCCACTTGTCGAGGACCGTCTTGGCGCCCGCGTTGCCCGTCTGCTGGTAGTACTCGGCGACGCGTTCCATGGACCACGCCTGGAAGCCGAACCACTGGTTGGACGGCGGGTCGTGGTAGACCGGCTTCTCGTCGTAGAACATGCCGTAGAAGGTCGGCGTCCCGGCCGGGGGAGTGGCGTACCGCCCCGCCCAGCTGTTGGTGGCGCCGCCCGCGATGCCGCCCTCGTTGGACTGCAGCCAGCGGTAGAACTCGATCTGCCGGTCGAGGGACTTGGCCCAGTCCGCCTGACCGGTCGTCGACTTGGGCTTCAGCGGGGCGTAGTTGGCGAGCGCGTGAGCGGCCAGCGGGTTCTGGTAGCCGCCGTGCGTGTGGCTGGAGCCGATGCGCCAGGCCCAGCCCGCCGCGGTGTCGGTGGCGCCGCCCCACGCGTAGTACCAGGACATCAGGTAGTGGGAGGCGTCCTTGCCGGTGCCGGCCGGGCAGGACGTGGCGCCCACACAGTTCCCGATCTTCTTGAAGTACTTGTCGTACATCGCGTAGCGCAGATAGTCGCCCATCTTCGCGGCCTTGCCGATGGTCGCGGAGACGTCGGAGCCCTTGCCCTGCTCCTTGGCCCAGATGTCGGCCCAGTACGCGGCCTGCACGGCACGCGCGTCGGCGTCGGGGGCGTTGGTGAACTTCCACTGCTTCGCGTACGAGGCGTCACCGGTGAACAGGTCCAGGTACCCGTTCGTGCCGCCGTACTTGAACTGGTCGCAGGTGGGCTGCGGGACGGTCTCCCACACGGATTCCTGCGGCCCGCGCTGGAAGGTGTTGATGTACGACGGGCCGGTGTCCGCCGGGCCCGCCTCGCACTTGCCGGGCGAGTTGCCGTAGCCGTAGACGTTGTCGACGTCCTGCAGCCAGTGCATGCCGTAGACGTCGTCCGTGCCGTACGCGCTCTTCAGCTCGGCGGCGATGGGGTCCGGGCCGACCGAGACACCGGTGTTGAGCTGCGCCGGGTACTCGCCCGGGGTGTCGTGTTCGGGGGCGTACGTCGCCGGCTTGCTCGCCGTGTAGAAGGAGTTGGTCGGCTGGTCGGCGTGGGTCGGGATCATGAACTTCTCCATGATGTCCCAGGCCCCGTTGAACCTGGACCAGTCGCCCGTCACCTTGCCGTACATGGCCTGGAGCCACAGAAGGTAGCTGTACGCCTCCGAGGTGGTCTCATGGCCGTGGTCCGGCGCCTCGACGATCAGCGTCTCCACCGAGTGGTACGGGATGCCCTCGGGGGAGAAGTAGCCGTTCGCCGGGTTGGTGATCTTGCCGTACAGCTCCAGGAAGCGGGCGTCGTACTCGCCCGACGCCGCCAGCTGCGTCACGGTCACCGCGGCCTTGGCGTGCCCCGTGGCCGTCGAATCGAAGACCGCCGAACCGGTGCCGGAGGCGTTGGCGCCGATGGTCACCTTCTGCGCGGTGTTCCAGTTCGACGACGTGAAGGTCAGCGACGCGCCGCCTGTCACGGAGAGCCCGGTGTTGCCGGACGCCCGCGCGGTCGTCACCGTCACATTGCCGGACGGCTGCGTCGAAAGTTTCACGTCGTAGGTGCCCGACTCGCCCTGCCGCACACCCAGTTGGGTCGGCGAGACCACCACGGTGGGACCCGAGGCGACCGTGATGCCGACCGGTGTGGAGTCGGCCGACGCGCCCAGGCTGTCGTACGCCTTGGCCACCAGCGAATGACTGCCCACGGTCAAGCCGCTGGCCGAGAACGTGTACGGCGAGGTCGTGTCCGTGCCCAGCAGCGTGGTGTCGTCGTAGAACTCGACCTTCGTGATCGTCGCGTTGTCCGCCGCGGCGGCGGTGGCCGCCATCGGCACCGCGGTGCCCTGCGAGTACACCGCGCCCGGCGCCGGGCTGGTCAGCACCGTGATCGGCGGCTGGTGCGCGCCCACACAAGTCGTGCCGTTGATCGCGAAGTTGGTCGGCGCGGCGTTCGTGCCGCTGTACGTGAACTGGGCGCCGGTGGTCACCGCGGCCCCGACGGCGATCGTGCCGTTCCAGGACGCGTTGCGTGCCGTCACCGCCTTGCCGGACTGCGACCAGGTGCCGCTCCAGCCGTTGGTGAGCGTCTGGTTGCCCGCGTAGTCGTACGTCAGGGTCCAGCCGCTGATGGCCTCCGTGCCACGGTTGGTGATCGTCAGCTCGGCGGTGAAGCCCGAGCCCCAGTCATTGGTCTTGTAGTCGACGTTGCAGGCAACTGCCGCCGCACTGGCGGGAGTTGAACCCGTGCTGAGCATTGTCAAGGGGAGGACGAGGGCCGCCACCACGGCGGTCCACAGGCGCCGCGAGGCACGGCGTCTCCTTCTGGGGTGCATGCTCTGGTTCCTTCCGTGCGGCTCTTGCGAAGGTGGGGGCGGAGCAGCAACAACAAGCCTTGAACCAGTGGGAGCGCTCCCATATTGAGGAGAGGGGCGCAAGGGGTCAAGCCGTTTGAAGAGTCGAAATGATTCGATCAGGGAGAAAAGATTCGTCGAGCGCAATAACGCAACACCTCTGTTTTTTACCGTCACTTGGCGCTACCTTCACCAGCACCAGTGGGAGCGGTTCCATCAGTCGACGCGTTTGTCCCAGGCGCGTCCGAGCTGCGAGGGACGCTCAGAGAACACCCCCCAGCGTTCAGGTCTTTTACTCGCCTCGGCGACAGCGCGACGACTCCTCCTCGTACACCCCACTACGGAAGAGGAACCCGCACTCATGAGCCGTACCAGAACAGCACTCCTGGCTGCGATGGCGCTGGTCGCCGGCGCCGCCGGGACCGCCATGGCCGCCGTGCCGGACGACGTCGGCGCCGAGGCGATCCCCTGCACGGTCGACTACAAGGTGCAGAACCAGTGGTCCACCGGCTTCACCACCGCCGTGACGATCACCAACAACAGCGCCGCGAAGAGCTCGTGGGCCGTGAAGTGGTCGTACGCGGGCAACCAGCAGGTCACCAACGGCTGGAACTCCCGGATCACGCAGAGCGGCACGTCGGTGACCGCCGCCAACGAGACGTACAACGGGACGCTGGCGACCGGCGGTTCGGTCAGTTTCGGCTTCAACGCCAGCTACAGCGGCACCAACGCCCTCCCGACGACCTTCACGCTCGACGGCGTGACCTGCAACGTCGACGACGGCGGTGGTGGCCCCACCGACCCGGGCCCGGGCACACCGGGCACGAAGGTGGACAACCCGTACTCCGGCGCCAAGGTGTACGTGAACCCGGAGTGGTCCGCGAAGGCCGCCGCCGAGCCGGGCGGCAGTCGGATCTCCAACCAGCCCACGGGTGTCTGGCTGGACCGGATCGCCGCCATCGAGGGCGTGGGCAGCGGCATGGGCCTGCGCGACCACCTCGACGAGGCGCTGCGGCAGAAGGGTTCGGGCGAGCTGGCCATCCAGCTGGTGATCTACAACCTGCCCGGCCGTGACTGCGCGGCCCTCGCCTCCAACGGCGAGCTGGGCCCGACGGAGATCGGCCGCTACAGGACCGAGTACATCGACCCGATCGCGGCCATCCTCGCCGACTCGAAGTACGCCGGCCTGCGGATCGTCACGACCGTCGAGATCGACTCGCTGCCGAACCTCGTCACCAACACCGGCAGCCGCCCGACGGCCACCCCCCAGTGCGATGTCATGAAGGCCAACGGCAACTACGTCAAGGGCGTCGGCTACGCGCTCAACAAGCTCGGTGACGTGGGGAACGTCTACAACTACGTCGACGCCGGCCACCACGGCTGGATCGGCTGGGACGACAACTTCGGCGCCTCCGCCACCGTCTTCAAGGAGGCGGCGACCGCCGAGGGGGCCACGGTCAACGACGTCCACGGCTTCATCACCAACACGGCGAACTACAGCGCCCTGAAGGAGAACAACTTCACCATCAACTCGGCGGTGAACGGCACCTCCGTCCGTGAGTCGAAGTGGGTCGACTGGAACCGCTACGTCGACGAGCTGTCCTTCGCCCAGGCCTTCCGCAACCAGTTGGTCTCGGTCGGCTTCAACTCGAACATCGGCATGCTGATCGACACCTCCAGGAACGGCTGGGGCGGCAGCGCCCGGCCCACCGGTCCCGGCGCCACGACCAGTGTGGACACGTACGTCAACGGCGGCCGCTACGACCGCCGTATCCACATCGGCAACTGGTGCAACCAGTCCGGAGCCGGCCTCGGTGAGCGTCCGAAGGCCTCTCCCGAGGCCGGGATCGACGCCTATGTGTGGATGAAGCCGCCGGGTGAGTCCGACGGGTCCAGCTCCGCCATCCCGAACGACGAGGGCAAGGGCTTCGACCGCATGTGCGACCCGACGTACACGGGCAACCCGCGCAACGGCAACAACATGTCCGGCGCCCTGGCGAACTCGCCGCTCTCCGGGCACTGGTTCTCCGCCCAGTTCCAGCAGCTGATGCAGAACGCGTACCCCGCGCTCTGAGCCCGCTCGGGTGAACCGGTCCGCCAGGGGTCAGTCACGCTTCCCCCACCCCCTGGCGGACCGGTGGCCTGTCTGTATGAGCACGTCACGATGGCGGAGGTGGGCCGGTGCGATGAGTTCCGGGCGGCGCGGCGGTCCTCATCGCCGTAAGCCCGTGAGAGGACGAGGAGAGAGAACCCCATGCGCATCGTGATCTGCGAGTTCATGAGTCTGGACGGTGTCGTGCAGGCGCCCGGCGGTCCCGACGAGGACACCGAGGGCGGGTTCGCCCATGGCGGCTGGACGCACCCGTTCTTCGACCCGGAGGTCGTGGGCGGTGCCTGGGACGCCGCGCTGGAGAAGGCCGACGCGCTGCTGTACGGACGCCGTACCTGGAAGGCGATGGCCGGGGCATGGCCCGGCCGGGCGGGCGACCCGTTGCCGACCGGATGAACTCCATCCGCAAGTACGTCGTGTCCACCACGCTCACGACTCCGAGCCGGCCTGGCAGAACACCACGCGCATCCCGGGCGAGGAGGCCGTCGCCCGCATCCGCGAGCTGCGCGAGACCGGCGGCGGCGACCTGCTCGTCATGGGCAGCCCGACCCTCGCCCGCACCCTCCTCCACGAGGGCCTCGCCGACCAGCTCGTCCTGATCGTCATGCCGGTCGTCCTCGGCGGCGGAAAGACGATCTTCCCCGGCGACGGCGCCAAGCACACCCTGGAGCTGATCTCCACGACCACCAGCGGCACGGGCGTGAACGTGTGCGTCCACCGGGTGGCGGAGAAGGACTGAATCGGCACGGCGGATTTGCCGATACGGCAAGAGAAGTGGTCGTTCTCCAGGGCGTCGGAGCAAGCTGACGGCACCCGGAAGAGAGGCTCACCGTCATGGGACAGCACCACCACGGCCAGGGTCGGCACGAGCAGGGCCAGGGCCAGGGCCAGGGCCAGGGCCAGGGCCACGACCCCCACCACAGCAACAGCCACCGCCATCACAACCGCACCGACCTCGACTGGGCCGAACTGGCCGAGCACCTGGAGGGGCAGGCGGAGCTGTTCGCGCCGCTGAACCGGCAGGCTGTCGCCTGGGTGGCCGCGCGGCAGCCCGAACCGGGGCTGGTCGTCGACGTCGGCAGCGGCCCGGGGGTCGTGAGCTGTCTGCTGGCCGACGAGTTCCCCGGCGCCCGGGTCGTCGCCCTGGACGGCTCCGGGCCCCTGCTGGAGCGGGCCCGCGCCCGCGCCGAACGCCTCGGCGTCGCGGATCGGTTCGACACGCTGGAGTCCGAACTGCCGGACGGTCTCGGCGACTTGGAGTACCCCGCCGACCTGCTGTGGGCCAGTCGCAGCCTGCACCACCTCGGCGACCAGCGCGCCGCCCTCGCTGCCTTCGCCGAACGCCTCGCCCCCGGTGGCACGTTGGCGCTCGTCGAGGGCGGGCTGCCCAGCCGGTTCCTGCCGCGTGACATCGGCATCGGCCGCCCAGGACTGCAGTCCCGGATCGACGCGGCCGAGGACCAGTGGTTCAGCGAGATGCGGGCCGTGCTGCCCGGCAGCGTCCCGGAGACCGAGGACTGGCCGGGGCTGCTCACCGCCGCCGGCCTGCGCGACGCCACGTCCCGCACCTTCCTGCTGGACCTTCCGGCCCCCGTCCCGGAAGCCGCCCGCGCCTACGCAGTGGCCTCGTTCCAGCGCGGCCGGGGAATCCTCGCGGACCTCCTCGACGTCTCCGACCTCGCGACCGTCGACCGGCTCCTCGATCCCGACGACAGGGCGAGCCTGTATCACCGCACGGACCTGTTCGTCCTCGCGGCCCACACGGTTCATCTGGCTCGGCGATGACTTCGGGGTGGGCCTCGGCCGACAGCGGCACTTGACTTCGAGAGCGCTTCAAGTGATGGACTCCGCCCGTCGGCCGGATTCCAGCCGGTCGACCAGAGTCAGGGGGTAGTCATGTCCGAAGCTCCGGTCGCGCTCATCACCGGCGGCGGCACCGGTATCGGAGCCGCCGTCGCCCGGCGGTTGCTCGACCACGGCCATCGGGTGGCCGTCACCGGGCGCAGGGCCGAGCGGTTGCGTGCGTTCGCCGCCGAACTCGGCGATCCGGAGGGGCTGTTGACCATTCCGGGCAACGCGGCCGAGTACGCGGACGTACAGGCGGCGGTGGACGCCACGCTGAAGGAGTTCGGGCGGATCGACACCGTCCTCGCCAACGCCGGGTTCGGCACCCATGACACCGTCGCCGAGGGCGACCCCGCCGGGTGGACGGAGATGGTGCTGACCAACGTGCTGGGCCCGGCCCTGCTCATCCGGGCCGCCATCGACGCCCTCAAGGAGACCCGCGGGCGGATCATGCTGGTCGGCAGCGTCGCCGGTTTCATCCATGGACCCGGCAACATCTACGGGGCGACGAAGTGGGCGGTCACCGGGCTCGCCGAGAACACGCGGCGGCAGGTCACCGAGTGGGGCGTGGGGGTGACCCTGATCGCGCCCGGCCGTGTGGAGACCCCGTTCTGGGACAACTACGGCAGCCTGCCGCCCGGCCATCTCCTCACCGCCGACCAGATCGCCGACTCCGTGGTCTGGGCGATCCGGCAGCCGGCCGGGGTCGACATCAACACGGTGGTCGTACGGCCGATCGGTCAGCCGGTCTGAGATCACGGCCGTGGGGTGCGGAGCCCACGGACTCGCCGGGGACCCGGGCCACGGCCGCCCCGAACGCACGAGACCGCCCGTCGGAAGTCATCCGACGGGCGGTCTCCGCGCTCTCGGCGCGCAGGCGTCGGCCGTGGGCCCGCCCTCAGGCCTGGTTGAACGTCGCCGGGTCCGGGCCGATGCGCCGGTCCTCGTTCAGCGCGCTGATCGCGGCGATGTCCTCGGTGTCCAGGGAGAAGTCGAAGACCTCGATGTTCTCCTTGATCCGGGACGGGGTCACGGACTTGGGGATGACCACGTTGCCCAGCTGGATGTGCCAGCGCAGGACGACCTGGGCCGGGGTGCGGCCGTGCTTCTGCGCGATCGCGATGACCGCCGGGACCTCCAGGAGCCCCTTGCCCTGGCCGAGCGGCGACCAGGCCTCGGTGGCGATGCCCTGCTCCGCGTGGTACTCGCGGGCCGCGAGCTGCTGGAGGTGCGGGTGCAGCTCGATCTGGTTGACCGCCGGGATGACGTTCGTGGCCTCGATCAGCGTCTCCACGTGCTCCGGAAGGAAGTTGGAGACACCGATGGCCTTCGCGCGGCCGTCGGCGTAGAGCTTCTCGAACGCCTTGAACGTGTCGACGAACGTGCCCCGGGCCGGCAGCGGCCAGTGGATCAGATACAGGTCCACGTATTCCAGGCCGAGCTTGTCCAGGGACTCGTCGAAGGCGCGGAGGGTGGCGTCGTAACCCTGGTCGCTGTTCCAGAGCTTGGTGGTGACGAAGAGGTCCTCGCGGGCCACGCCGGCCGCGGCGATGGCCTTGCCGGTGCCCTCTTCGTTGCCGTAGATCGCGGCCGTGTCGATGCTGCGGTAGCCGGCCTCCAGAGCGGTGGTGACCGCCTGCTCGGCCTCGTCGTCCGGCACCTGCCACACGCCGAAGCCCAGCTGGGGCATCTCGACGCCGTTGTTCAGGATGATCGGGGGGACCTTGCTGCTCACGAGCTCTCGATCCTTAAGTCGTCGGGTGGTACTTCCCATCGTCAACGATCACGGCGCGCGATGCATTCCTGAGCGGACCGCTCGCGCCCCCAATCGCAGATTGGCCGGAAATGGATCCGGCGATTCAAGAGTATCGGTCTGGACCATTGACCGGACACGGTCACGCATGGAGTCTGTCCCTGCCGTAACGCACGTTGGTGAATTATGGTCACATACGTGAATGGATGGCTCATGACCCCCACGCGAAGGAACCTCCTCGGCGCCGCGCTCGGCGGCGCCGCCGCCGCAGCCGCCGTCGGGCTGCCGGCCCCCGCCGCGCACGCCGCCTCCTGGCAGTTGAAGTGGTCTCCCTCGGCCGGCGCCGACGGACTCCGTGCCTTCGAGACCCTCGAGGACGACCGCGCCGACTCGCACACCTCCGCCTCGCCGCACATCTACGCCACCGGCGACACCTGGCGGTTCGACATGCACACCGTCGACCGGGACACCTCCACCGACCGCCAGCGTCACGAGGTCACCGGCCTGCGCACGAGCAGTGGCTTCCTCCGCTGGACCGAGGGACAGACCTGGCGGGTCACCTACGGGATGTACATACCGACTTCGCTGAAGGCGACCACGAGCTTCACGCACATCATGCAGATGAAGCAGCCCGGCGCGGGCACCTCGCCCCTCGTCGTGCAGTCCCTGCGCCGGGTGAACGGCGCGCAGACCATCGAACTGAAGCTGCCGATCGACGACATCCTCATCGGCCGCACCGATCTGGCGCCCCTGCACAACTCCTGGGTCGACGTCGACTTCCAGGTCAAGGTCGGCAACGGCTCGGCCGGTTCGGTGCGCTGGATCCTCAAGAAGGGCTCGACCACCCTCATCGACGTCTCCCGCACCGGCGTCGACACCTTCCTCGCCGACCGGCTGCGCCCCAAGTGGGGCATTTACCGCTCGCTCGGCGACACCTCGGGCTCGCTGCAGAACTGCCACATGCTGCTGCGGAACATGCGGGGCTATCAACTCGTCTGACCTCGAAGGGGAGTCCGGCCTGCCTGGGCGGTCTCACGCCCGGTCACGCCCGGTAGAGCGCCTCCACCTCGGTCGCGTACGTCTTCTCGATCGCCTTCCGCTTCAGCTTCAGCGAAGGCGTCAACAGACCGTGCTCCTCGGTGAACTGGTGCGCGAGGATCCGGAACGTACGGATCGACTCGGCCTGCGAGACCAAGGTGTTGGCGGCGACCACCGCCCGCCGCACCTCGGTCTCCAGCTCCGGGTCGCGCACCAGCTCGGCCGCCGACAGCTTCGGCTTGCCGTGCATCTGGAGCCAGTGTTCGACCGCCTCCCCGTCCAGGGTGACCAGAGCGGCGATGTACGGGCGGTCGTTGCCGACGACGATGCACTGGGCGACCAGCGGATGGTCGCGCACCCGCTCCTCCAGGATCGCGGGGGAGACGCTCTTGCCGCCCGAGGTCACCAGGATCTCCTTCTTGCGCCCGGTGATGGTGAGATAGCCGTCCTCGTCGAGGGAGCCCAGGTCACCGGTGGCGAGCCAGCCGTCGTGCAGGGTCTCGTCGGTGGCCTTCGGGTTGTTCAGGTAGCCCTGGAAGACATTGGGGCCGCGCAGCCAGATCTCGCCGTCGTCCGCGATGTGCACGGTCATGCCCGGGATGGCCTGGCCGACCGTGCCGTACCGGGTGCGCTCCGGCGGGTTGGCGGTCGCGGCCGCCGTACACTCCGTCAGGCCGTACCCCTCGAAGATGTGGACGCCCGCGCCCGCGAAGAACAGCCCGAGCCGCCGGTCCATCGCCGAGCCGCCGGACATCGCGTACTTGATACGGCCGCCCATCGCCTCCCGGATCTTGCCGTAGACGACCTTGTCGAAGAACTGGTGCTGCATCCGCAGGCCCGCCGACGGGCCGGGCCCGATGCCCCAGGCCCTCGCCTCCATCGCGTCCGCGTACTTCACGGCGATCTCGACGGCCTTCTCGAACGGGCCGGACCTGCCCTCGCGCTCGGCCTTGCGCCGGCTCGCGTTGAAGACCTTCTCGAAGATGTACGGCACCGCGAGGAAGAAGGTCGGCTTGAAGGCGGCGAGGTCGGGCAGCAGGACGGCCGCGTTGAGCTGCGGCTGATGACCGAACTTGACCTTCCCGCGGATGCCCGCGACCTGCACCATCCGCCCGAAGACGTGCGCGAGCGGCAGGAACAGCAGCGTCGCCGCCTCGTCGCCCTTGCGGGACGTGAACAGCGGCGCCCAGCGCTCGATGACCGTGTCCGCCTCGACCATGAAGTTGGCGTGCGAGATGACACAGCCCTTGGGGCGGCCCGTGGTGCCGGACGTGTAGATGATCGTCGCGATCGACTCGGGCGTCACCGCGAGCCGGTGCCGGTGCACCACCTCGTCGTCGAGGTGCGCCCCCGACTCGTACAGCTCCTGCACCGCGCCCACGTCCAGCTGCCAGAGCCGGCGCAGCTGGGGCAGCCGGTCGATGACCGTGGCGATGGTCATCGCGTGGTCCTCGTGTTCGACCATGGCAGCCGTGCACTGGGAGTCGTACAGCATCCAGAAGACCTGCTCGGCGGAGGAGGTCGGGTAGACGGGGACGACCTGGGCGCCGACGGTCCACAGCGCGTAGTCGAAGAGGGTCCACTCGTAGCGCGTACGGCACATGATGGCGACCCGGTCGCCGAACCGGATGCCCTGCGCCAGCAGCCCCTTCGCCAGCGCGAGCACCTCGTCGCGGAACTCGGCGGAGGTCACGTCGCGCCACTCGCCCTGCTCGTCCTTACGGCCGAGCGCGGTGTAGGTCGGGTCCTCCTGGGCGTACTCGAAGACGACGTCGGCCAGGCCGCCCACCGGCGGCGCCGACGCCAACGGGGGGTTGGTGAACTCGCGCAAACCCGCTCCTCGTGGCGCTCCGCACAGCGCGTGAAAGCTACCTCACCGCGAGAACGGACGGGAGGGTTGTGGAGGGGCGCATTGGGAGGGACGGCACGGGTCGCCACCGAAAAATAGACGCAGATGGGGAGGTCTCCGGCGTAATTCCTGACGCCGGAGTAAGTTCCGGGAGAGCAATCTCCACTGAACCCGCACGCTCCGGTTACGGTGCGCGTCCGCATGGACACGGTCTGGCCTGGGGAAACGCGAACACCGCTCACGTCTGGCGCGCCGGTGGCGCCGGGTGCCGACGCGAGGGCGGCGCCTCCCGTCACACCCCTCGCGCGCGGCCGTGGAGCCGGTCGCCGCCGGAGAGGATGGCCGCCGCGAGGGCGTCCGCCGCGCTCGACGCGGCTCCCGGGCGCCGGCCGTGGGCGAGGACGAAGTCGACCTCGCCGAGTTCGGGCAGTCCGGCCCGCTCCTGGACGCGGACCAGGCCAGGAGGTACCAGGCGGCGGGAATGCGCCATCACGCCGAGGCCCGCGCGGGCGGCGGCGATGAGTCCGTTGAGACTGCCGCTGGTGCAGGCGATGCGCCAGGAGCGGCCCTCGCGCTCCAGTGCCTCCAGGGCCAGGGCGCGCGTGATGCCCGGCGGCGGATAGACGATCAGCGGGACCGGGCGGTCGGGGTCGAGGCGGAGCCGTTCCGCGCCGATCCATACGAGCTTGTCCGTCCAGACGGATTCGCCGCGCGGGTCCTCCGGGCGGCGTTTCGCCAGCACCAGATCGAGCTTGCCCGCCGTGAGCTGCTCGTGCAGCGTGCCCGACAGTTCGACGGTCAGCTCCAGATCCACCTCGGGATGGTCGTGCCGGAAGGCCTCCAGGATCTCCGGGAGCCGGGTGAGCACGAAGTCCTCGGACGCGCCGAAGCGCAGCCGACCGCGCAGCCGGGTCCCGGTGAAGAACGCCGTCGCCTGCTCGTGCACCTCCAGGAGCCGCCGGGCGAAGCCGAGCATCGCCTCGCCGTCCTCCGTCAGCTCCACGGAGTGCGTGTCCCGTGAGAACAGCTGCCGCCCGGCCGCGTCCTCCAGACGGCGCACGTGCTGGCTGACCGTGGACTGGCGCAGCCCCAGCCGCCGGGCGGCCTGCGTGAAGCTCAGCGTCTGGGCCACGGCGAGGAAGGTACGCAAGTGGGAGGGGTCGTACACGAGCGCCACCCTACTCGCTTATCGGTAAACGCGATGACAGTCAGAGCGGTATGACGGATTCCCGATCAAGGGTCCGAGGAGGACGATGGGCAGGGGCTTTCCGGCCCCTCGACGCACTCTCATCGAAAGCACGTGGAGCACCGTGAAACGCCTGCAGTGGCCGAGTTGGATGCCGATCGACCCGTACATCCTGCTGTTGCTCGGGACCGTGGGTGTCGCGGCGCTCCTCCCGGCGCGGGGTACGGCCGCCGAGGTCGCGTCGGGCGCGTCCACGGCCGCCATCGCCTTCCTCTTCTTCCTCTACGGCGCCCGGCTCTCCACCCGAGAGGCGCTCGACGGGCTCAAGCACTGGCGGCTCCACCTCACGGTCCTGGCCTGCACGTTCGTCGTCTTCCCGCTGCTGGGCCTGGCGGCCCGAGGCCTCGAGCCGGTGTTTCTGAGCCATTCCCTCTACACCGGTCTGCTCTTCCTCACCCTCGTCCCTTCGACCATCCAGTCGTCGATCGCCTTCACCTCGATGGCCCGGGGCAACGTGCCCGCCGCGATCTGCGCGGGCTCCTTCTCCTCCCTCGCGGGCATCGTGATCACCCCGCTGCTCGCGGCGGCCCTGCTCGGCGGCAGCGCCGGCGGGTTCTCCGCCGACTCGCTGCTGAAGATCGTGCTCCAGCTGCTGGTGCCGTTCCTCGCCGGGCAGCTGGCCCGCCGCTGGATCGGCGGTTTCATCACCCGGCACAAGCAGATCCTCGGCCTCGTCGACCGGGGCTCGATCCTCCTCGTCGTCTATGTCGCGTTCAGCGAGGGCATGGTGCGCGGGATCTGGAGCCAGGTCAGCCCGCTGCGGCTCGCCGGGCTCCTCGTCGTCGAGGCCGTCCTGCTCGCGGTGATGCTGCTGCTCACCTGGTACGGCGCCAAGGTCCTGCGCTTCGACCGGGCGGACCGGATCGCCATCCAGTTCGCCGGCTCCAAGAAGTCCCTCGCCTCCGGACTGCCCATGGCGAGCGTCCTCTTCGGCCCCGAGGCCTCCCTCGCGGTCCTGCCGCTGATGCTGTTCCACCAGATGCAGCTCATGGTCTGCGCGGTCATCGCCAAACGCCGCGCCAAGGACCCGGTCGAACCGGCGGTCACGGAGCAGCGAGACGAAGCGATACGAACCGCGGTCGGTACAGGGACACGTTCCGCGTGATGTTCAGCTGCGCCGCCGCGGCGTCGGCGTCCAGCCAGTTGACGTCGTAGCTGAGCACCAGCCGCCCGTCGTCGACCGCCCGGTGCGCCTGCGGGTTGTACGCCGCGACCCCGCCGCCCGGCAGCGGCGGACTGAAACCCTTGGTGGGCCCGTGCCAGGGCCCGGTGGGGGAGCAGGCCCAGTAGGCGGTCACGGTCGTCAGCCCCTCGGTGCCGGCCGCCATGGTGAACAGCACATACGTACGCCCGTCCCGTACGACGGTGAAGGCGCTGCCCACCCCCTTGTCCTCCCCGTTCCCGAGCACCGCCGCCGGCCGCCCCCGCACCGCCCACCGCGAGCCGTCCCAGTACTCCCACGCCCCCGGCTCCCCGAGCCTGCCGCGCGGCACCCGGGCGACGTACGCGTGGGAGGACGGCCGGGAGGCGGCCTGGGCGTCGGTGCCGCCGAAGACGTACGTCCAGTCGCCCGCGTCGACGGCCGTCGTGCCGAACAGCACCCGCCGGGCCGGATCGGCGACCGACCCCTGGTCCAGCACCGTCGTGATCCCCTCCAGCCGCAGATCGGGCAGCGACAGCGTGGCGACCTCGGTCGCGGTGGGCACCCCGTAGATCCACGGCGACTGCCCCGCCGTGCGGGTCCACAGCAGTACCCGCACGACCTTCTCGTCCGAGCCGGGGGCGCGGGGCTCGACCCGGGCGGCCACCGGCCAGCGCCACCGCTGCGGGGCCGGGTCCGGGAAGACCGGGGCCGGGAGCGTGGATTCGAGCCGGCCCGAGGGGGACATCACCACGGCCGAGTTGCGCACCAGGGGTGACGCGACGTCCCGCCACGCCACGGACTCGCCGGCCGGGTTGGGCGGTGGGTGCAC
Organism: Streptomyces sp. NPDC057474; assembly: GCF_042802555.1. Taxonomy (NCBI): domain Bacteria; kingdom Bacillati; phylum Actinomycetota; class Actinomycetes; order Kitasatosporales; family Streptomycetaceae; genus Streptomyces; species Streptomyces sp. NPDC057474. The sequence goes on from NZ_JBHVDX010000117.1 coordinate 17,613, forward strand.
CTGGCCCAGATAGGTGTCCGAGAACAGCCACAGCACCCGCCCGTCCGGGAGCCGCACCGAGTGGGTGCCGTCGCCGCCCGTCCAGTCGTCGGTGCGGGCCGCGTCGTCGCCGTACCGGGTGAACTCGCCGGTGAGGGTGGCGTCGGTGTCCCAGTCCCGGACCGTACGGGGCGTGCAGGTGCCACCGCCCTCCCGGTCGTCGTCCGGGAGGGCGGTGAGCAGCACGGCCGCGAGGGCCAGGGCCAGTGCCAGGATCAGGACCGGTCCGGCCCCCGTCCGCTGTCGTGCTCCTGCGTCGTCGGGCACGGAAGGGACGTTAGTTGCCTCCGCCCACCCGGTCCATGGGCAGCCACAGGATCGTGCCCCGCGTATCGGCGTCCTGCGTCCCGAGCCCGGCGATTTCCGCGTCGCTCAACGCCCGGTCATGAACGCGTACTTCGTCGATCGCCCCGGTGAAGTGCACCCGGCCGTCGACCCGTTGCCCGACGTGCACCCCGAACGGCGAGTTCCGGCTGACCGATCCGGGGAGGTCGGCGGTGCCGAACGGGGTGCCGTCCACGAAGAGGGTGAGCTGCCCGCCACCCCGCCGCAGCACGAGCTGGTGCCACTCCCCGTCGTTGTACGCGCCCGTGGTCCGCACGGACGTCGTCCTGGGCGGCGAGGCTCCGTCCCGCACGGTGATCAGCCCGGTCAGCCGCCCGGCCGCCGGCTCCCCGCGCAGCCACACCTGCGGCTGCGTCGTGCCGACCCCGCCCATCCACAGCATCGGCTGCTCCCCGCTGGTGGCCGAGTAGCGGAACCAGAGCGAGGCGGTGAAGTCCTTGGTGCCGAGCGGGAGTCGGGACCGGTACGGCAGTCGTACGGCGTCGTCGGTGCCGTCGAACTCGATCGCGCCGCCGAACATCCCGTCCGTCGCCCGGGCCCCACCGAGCACGGCCGCAGGCCTGCCGCCGGGCGCCTTGTCGGGCGTCGTCGGGTCCGGGCCCCGGCGTGGCTGCAGCCAGTCCTCCGTGAACCGGGCGAAACGGATCTCGTCCCGGGCGTCGACCGTGCCGCCCTCGTACAACAGTCCGACGACATCGTTGCCACCCTCGCCGCCGTCGATCCGGACCAGGTCCGAGTAGCCGGACCAGTCCGTGGTGACGACCGTGCCCCGGTCCGCGCTCTCCCAGGTGCGTCCGCCGTCGTACGAGGAGCGCACCGCCATGGTCCGGCGGCGGTCGGGGTCGGCGGGGGCGGCCAGCAGCATCCGGTTGCCGAGGCGCAGTACGGAACCCTGGACCTGGGGCGTGTACAGGTCCGGGAGCGCCCGGAAGCGTTCGGCGAACGTGGTGCCGCCGTCCCGGCTGACCGTCTGGCTGCGATGGCCGAGGTCGGTGCCGTCCTGCTCGCGCCCGCTGACGAACACCGTGCCGTCCACGCGCTCGGCGAGCGTCAGCTCCGAGGGCTTCTGGCGGAACGTGCCGTCGTCCGCGACCGGCCACGAGTCCGTCGCGCCGACCTTCCAGTTCTCCCCGCCGTCGTCGCTGGTCACGAGCGCCGCGTGGTTGGCGGTGACCCGGCCGCCGGCCCAGGTCTCGGCGTTGACCCCGAGGACGAGCCGTCCGGCGTGCCGGCCCCGGGTGAGCTGGATGCCGTGGACGGGGCCGGTGGCGTACCAGGAGTTCCAGCCGGGCGGGCGGATCTGGTCGCTGAGGCTGCGCGGCTCGGACCAGGTCAGCCCGTCGTCGTCGCTGTACTGGAGGTGCGGGGCCCGGTCACAGGGGACGTCGCAGCTCGCACTGTCCAGTCGGCCCGTGTTGTACGTCTCCGCCAGCACGATCCGGCCGGTCCTGCGGTCGACGACCGGCGCGGGGTTCCCGTGGGTGTCGCCCCCGCCCTCGTTGACCACCTGCAGCGGGCCCCAGGTGCGGCCGCCGTCCGTGGACCGCTTGACCACGAGGTCTATGTCGGCCGCGTCCCCGCAGTTCAGCACGCGGCCTTCGGCGAAGGCGAGCAGGGTTCCCTCGGTGGTCCGGACGATCGCCGGAATCCTGAAGCAGGCGTAGCCGGGGTCCTGCGAGGCCCTGAAGAGGACCTGCTGCTCGAACTCGGCCGCGGCGGGCCGCCGTTCGGTGTCGGCTCCGGCGGGGTGGGGGAGGGTGAGGAGGGCGGTGGTGGTGACTACCGCGGTGAGGGTGGATCTGAGACGTGCGTGAAGACTCGACGGCACGGTGCGGCCAGCCCTTCATCCGTCTAGGCGATGGGACATAGGACGTCCTATGTCCAACGTGCGGCCACAGACGGTACTTGGGCTCTCAGGGGGCCCACAAGAACCGTGCGCCGCTCGTGACCGGGCGTGTCGTACGACGAGGTGACGATCAGTCAGGCTGTCGTGGGCGAGCGCGGGGGGATTCGGGTTCGTCGGCGGGTGGTGGGTGGTTGCTCGCGCAGTTCCCCGCGCCCCTGAAAGACTCCGGGCGCCCCCATGCCTTTAAGGGGCGCGGGGAACTCCGCCTGTGCGATCAGCCCCCACCCACCCGCACCCAGCAACGCAGCAGTGGACCAACGACGCGTCCCCGGCGGTCGAACGGCGGAGCCCCTGGCGCAGGGGGCGCTCCCCGCCGATGGGGCCCCGCCGCCGTGGACGCGGGGAGCCGGTCAGCCCTGGTCGACCGCGGTCGCGGCTCGCAGGGCCACGCGGTGCTCACCCGCGTACACGTTCATGGAGGCCCCCCGCAGGAAGCCCACCAGGGTCAGCCCGGTCTCCGCCGCCAGGTCGACCGCGAGCGACGACGGCGCCGACACCGCCGCCAGCACCGGAATCCCCGCCATCACCGCCTTCTGCGCCAGCTCGAACGAGGCCCGCCCCGACACCAGCAGAACCGCCCGCGACAACGGCAGCTCCCCGTTCTGCAGGGCCCGCCCCACCAGCTTGTCCACCGCGTTGTGCCGCCCCACGTCCTCCCGTACGTCGAGCAGCTCGCCGCCCTCACTGAACAGGGCCGCCGCGTGCAGACCCCCGGTCCGGTCGAAGACCCGCTGGGCCGCGCGGAGCCGGTCGGGGAGGCTCGCGAGGAGCTCGGGGTCGAGCCGGACCGGGGGAGCGTCACCGCCGTGTGTGTCGTCGATGGCCCAGCGGGCGGTCGTACGGACGGCGTCCAGCGACGCCTTGCCGCAGAGCCCGCAGGACGAGGTCGTGTACACATTCCGTTCGAGTGTGATGTCGGGGATGACGACCCCCGGAGCGGTCCTCACGTCCACCACGTTGTAGGTGTTCGAGCCGTCCGCCGTCGCGCCCGCGCAGTAGACGATGTTCTGCAGGTCCGACTGCTCGGCGAGCACCCCCTCGCTGACCAGGAACCCCGCCGCCAGCGCGAAGTCGTCGCCGGGGGTGCGCATGGTGATCGCGAGGGGCTTGCCGTTCAGCCGGATCTCCAGCGGTTCCTCGGCGACGAGCGTGTCCGGGCGGGTGGAGACCACGCCGTCCCGGATGCGGATCACCTTGCGTCGTTCCGTGACTCGTCCCATGTCTGTCTCAGTCCCGGTTCTGTACGTGCTGGTAGCCGAAGCGGCCCTTGATGCAGAGGTTGCCGTGGGTCACCGGGTTGTCGTGCGGCGAGGTGACCTTCACGATCTCATTGTCCTGCACATGGAGTGTGAGGTTGCAGCCCACTCCGCAGTACGCGCACACCGTGGTCGTCTCCGTCTGTGCCGACTCGTCCCAGGTGCCGGCCGCCCGCATGTCGAACTCCGACTTGAACGACAGCGCGCCCGTGGGGCACACCTCGATGCAGTTTCCGCAGTACACACAGGCGGAGTCGGTCAGCGGTGCGTCGTGCTCCACGGCGATCCGCGCGTCGAAGCCGCGCCCGGCGACCGAGATCGCGAACGTGTTCTGCCACTGGTTCCCGCAGGCGTCCACGCACTTGTAACACAGGATGCACTTGTCGTAGTCCCGCACATACAGCTCGTTGTCGACCTTGGGCTCCTCGTTCAGCCGGGCCGCGCCGGGGCCGAAGCGGTCCGGTTTCGCCTCGTACTCCTTGATCCACCCGGCGACCTGCGGGGTCGTCGACAGGTCGACCGACGAGGCGAGGAGTTCGAGGACGATCTTGCGGCTGTGCCGGGCGCGCTCGGTGTCGGTCCGCACCTCCATGCCGGGCTCGGCCCTGCGGGAGCAGGCCGGGACGAGGGTCCTGGCCCCCTCGACCTCGACGACACAGACCCGGCAGGCGTTCTTCGGGACGAGCGTGTCGCCCTGGCAGAGGGTGGGGACGTCCTTGCCGGCGGCCCGGCAGGCGTCCAGGATCGTCGAGCCCTCGGGAGCGCGCACCGGCTCCCCGTCGATGGTGAACTCCAGGAGGCGACGCGGCACTCCCAGCGGGATCACGGTCATTCGTAGGCCCCCAGACGGTCGATGGCGGATTCCACGGCGTTCCACGCGGTCTGCCCGAGACCGCAGATCGAGGCGTCCCGCATCGCGCGGCCGACCTCCCTGAGCAGGGCGATGTCACCGGCCGCCGCCGCACCGGTCCGCTCGACGATCCGGTGCAACGCCTCCTCCTGCCGTACGGTTCCGACCCGGCACGGCACACACTGACCGCAGGACTCGTCCCGGAAGAACTCCGCGATCCGCAGCAGCAGCCGGGGCAGCGGGACCGTGTCGTCGAAGGCCATCACGACCCCCGAGCCGAGCGTCGTGCCCGCCTCCCGCGTCCCCTCGAAGGTGAGCGGGATGTCCAGCTCGTCGGGCCGTACGAAGCCGCCGGCCGCGCCGCCGAGGAGGACGGCCCGCAGCCGGTCCCGTACCCCGGCGAGCGCCAGGAGGTCGCCGAGCGTCGCCCCGAAGGGCAGCTCGTAGATGCCGGGCCGGTCCACGCTGCCCGACACGCAGAACAGCTTGGGCCCGGTGGAGCGCCCGGTGCCGATCGCCGCGTAGGCCGGGGCGCCCATGGTCAGGATCGGCAGGACGTTCACCAGCGTCTCGACGTTGTTCTCCACGGTCGGCTTGCCGAACAGGCCCTTCTCCACCGGGAACGGGGGCTTCGAGCGGGGCTCGCCCCGGTAGCCCTCGATGGAGTTGAAGAGGGCCGTCTCCTCGCCGCAGATGTAGGCGCCCGCGCCCCGGCGGATCTCGATGTCGAAGGCGTAGCCCTGGCCGAGGACGTCGTCGCCGAGCAGGCCCCGGGCGCGCGCCTGGGCGATGGCGTGCTCCAGCCGGTGCAGGGCCCGTGGATACTCGCCCCGCAGGTACAGGTACCCCTGGTGCGCGCCGGTGGCGTACGCGGCGATGGTCATCGCCTCGACCAGGGCGAACGGGTCGCCCTCCATGATCACGCGGTCCTTGAAGGTGCCCGGCTCGGATTCGTCCGCGTTGCAGACGAGGTGGTGCGGATGGTCGGGCTGCTCCGCCGTGGCCTGCCATTTCCGGCCGGTGGGAAAGGCGGCGCCGCCCCGCCCGACCAGGCCCGAGTCGGCGACCTCCCGGATGACCCCGGCGGGGCCGAGTTCGAACGCCCGCCGCAGGGCCGTGTAGCCGCCGTACGCGCGGTAGTCGTCGAGGGAGGTGGGATCGACGACGCCGATGCGGGAGAGGAGGGTGAGCCCCGGTTCGCCCGCCTGTGGGACCGCCATGACGGCCGGGGGCTCCTCGTCCGCCGAGTCGGGCGCGCTCGCCGCGAGCACGGCCGCCTCCACGGTCGCCGGCGCCGACACAGCCGTACGCACCGGGTCACCGGCCTTGATCGCGAGGGCGGCCGGCGCCCGCTCGCACAGCCCCAGACACGGGCTCCGCGCCATGCTCACCCCACTCCCGAGCCCTAGGCGGGACTCGATCCCCGCGCACAGGTCGGTCGCCCCGGCCGCCGCGCACGCCAGGTCCGTACACACGTGCAGGACGGTCGCGGGGCGCGGCTTGACCGAGAACAACGCGTAGAACGTGGCCACGCCGTACGCCTCCGCCGGCGGCACGGTCAGCCGCCGGCACAGATAGTCCAGTGCACCCTCGCTGATCCAGCCGATCCGGTCGTTGATCGCGTGCAGCCCCGGCAACAGCAGGTCACGGCGCTCCCGGGCCTGCCGGCCGCCCCGCGCCCACCGCAGATCGACGGCCCTCATCTCATCGCGGGCCGCGCCCTCCCAGGAGGATTCCGGCGGCCCGAGCAACGCGTCGACCGCCGCCTTCTCCTCGTCCGTGGGCTTGCTGTCACCGAAGTGCAGGTCCACTTACGTCACCTCACGATGGTCGCGACGGGCAGCTTCTCGATCCGGATCGCCGACGCCTTGAACTCCGCCGTGCCCGCGATCGGGCAGTTCGCCTCGATCGTCAGCTGGTTGGTGTCCACCTCGTCGGGAAAGTGCATGGTCATGAAGGCGAGGCCGGGCCGCAGGGCGAGGTCGATCCACACCGGTGCCACCACCGACCCGCGCCGCGAGGACACCTGGACCTCCTCGCCCACCACGACCCCGTAGCGCTCCGCGTCCTCCGGGCACAGCTCGATGTACTCCCCGCGCCTCAGCGGCGAGGCGTAACCGCCGCTCTGCACACCGGTGTTGTACGAGTCCAGCCGCCGCCCGGTGGTCAGCCGGATCGGGAACCGCTCGTCCGTCAGATCCACGGGCGGATCGTGCTGGACGATCCCGAAGGGCGCGAGCCTGCCCCGGTTCGCCGGGTCGGGATCCCACAACCGGCCGTGCAGGTACGTCGGTTCGAGCTTGTCGGTGTCCGGGCAGGGCCACTGGATGCCCTGCTCCTGCGCAAGGCGCTCGTACGTCATCCCGTAGTGGTCCGGAGACACCGACCGCAGCTCGTTCCAGACGGCCTCGGCGTCGGCGTACTTCCACTCGTGCCCGAGCCGGGAGGCCAGGTCGCAGATGATGTCGATGTCCTCGCGGGCCTCCCCGGGCGGGGTGACGGCACGGCGGACGCGCTGAACTCGCCGTTCGCTGTTGGTCGTTGTGCCGTCGGTCTCCGCCCACCCGGCGGTCGCGGGCAGCACGACGTCCGCCAGCCGGGCCGTCTTCGTCAGGAAGATGTCCTGGACGACTAGGAACTCCAGCTCCCCCATCCGCCGTACGGCCTGCTCGCTGTCGGCCTCGGACTGCGCCGGGTTCTCCCCGATGCAGTACACGGCCTTCAGTGAGCCCTCCTCCATGGCCTCGAACATCTCCGTCAGGTTCAGCCCGTAGTGCGGCTGGATCACGGTGTCCCAGGCCGACTCGAACTTCAGCCGGGACTCCGGATCGAGGATGTCCTGAAAGCCGGGCAGCCGGTTGGGGATGGCCCCCATGTCGCCGCCGCCCTGCACGTTGTTCTGGCCGCGCAGGGGCTGCAACCCCGATGCGTACCGCCCTACATGCCCTGTCAGCAGCGACAGGTTGATCAGCGCGCGGACGTTGTCCGTGCCGTTGTGGTGCTCGGTGATGCCGAGCGTCCAGCACAGCTGGGCGCGCTCGGCACGGGCGTACGCGTGCGCCAACTGCCGTATGGCGGCGGCCGGTACGCCCGTGACCTTCTCGGCCAGCGACAGCGTCCATGGTTCGACGAGCGCCCTGTACTCCTCGAAGCCGGTGGTCGCCCGCTCGATGAACGCCTTGTTGGCGAGGCCCGCGTGGATGATCTCGCGGCCGATCGCGTGGGCCATCGGGATGTCGGTGCCGACGTTCAGCCCCATCCAGCTCTCCGCCCACTCGGCGGTGGACGTCCGCCTCGGGTCGACGGCGTACATCCGGGCGCCGCTGTGGATGCCCTTCAGCACGTGCTGGAAGAAGATGGGGTGCGCGAAGCGGGCGTTGGAGCCCCACATCACGATGACGTCGGTGTGCTCGATCTCCTCGTACGAGGAGGTGCCGCCGCCCGAGCCGAAGGCGGCCGAGAGACCGGCGACGCTCGGCGCGTGACAGGTGCGGTTGCAGGAGTCGACGTTGTTGGTGCCCATGACCACACGGGCGAACTTCTGCGCCACGTAGTTCATCTCATTGGTGGCGCGGGCGCAGGAGAACATGCCGAAGGCACCGCGGTTGCGTTCGATGCCGCGGGCGGCCCGGTCCAGCGCTTCCTCCCAACCGGCCTGCCGGAAAGGCTCGTCGCGGGAGTCGCGGACGAGGGGATGGGTGAGCCGGGTATAGGTCTTCGGGCTGCGGTCGCGTTTCCTCATCGGCGGTCCCCAGGCTTCATGCGGTGCTCCTCAGGGTTCATGCGGCGCTCGTCGGAGTTCATGCCGCGCTCGTCGGAGTTCATGCCGCGCTCCTCAGCGCGAGCAGGTCCGAGATGGCGTGGACGGTGCGGAGTGTGGGCACCTCGACACCCGTGATGTCCGCCAGCTCGACGACGGCGGCCAGGAGGACGTCGAGTTCCAGCGGTTTGCCGCGCTCCAGGTCCTGGAGCGTGGAGGTGCGGTGGTCGCCGACGCGTTCGGCGCCGGCCATCCGCCGTTCGATGGAGACGCCGACCTCGCAGCCCAGAGCCTCGGCGACGGCCAGCGTCTCGGCCATCATCGTCTCGATGACCTTGCGGGTGCCGCCGTGCAGACACATCTGCCGCATGGTCGCCCTTGCCAGGGCGCTGATCGGGTTGAACGAGATGTTGCCGAGCAGCTTGATCCAGATGTCGCCCCGGAGATCGGGCTCCACCGGGCACTTCAGACCACCGGCCACCATGGCCTCGCTGAACGCCCGGCAGCGCGCCGAGACCGTACGGTCCGGCTCGCCGATGGAGAACCGGGTGCCTTCCAAGTGCCGTACGACACCGGGCCCTTCGAGCTCGGTGGCCGCGTAGACGACACAGCCGACGGCCCGTTCGGGCGCGAGCACCGCACTGACCGCGCCGGCCGGGTCCACGCTCTCGACTCGGTGACCGTCGTGCGGGCCGCCGTGCCGGTGGAAGTACCACCAGGGAATGCCGTTCTGGGCGGCGATCACCGCCGTGGTGTTGTGCAGCAAGGGCTCGATCAGCGGCCCGCACGCCGCGTACGAGTTGGCCTTGAGGCCCAGGAAGACGAAGTCGACCGGGCCGATCTCGGCCGGGTCGTCGGTGGCGTGGGCGCGGGCCGTGAAGTCCCCGCGCGAGCTGAGCACACGCACCCCGTCCCGCCTCATGGCCGCTAGATGCGGTCCACGGGCGACGAGATGCGTGTCCGCGCCGGCGCGGTGGAGCGCGGCGCCGACATAGGCGCCGATCGCACCGGCGCCGAGAACTGCGACTTTCATGGTGAGGGAGCTCCGTTCGGTCGAGGGATACCGCGGAGATGGCGCACTGCCGATTCTGTCGACGAAATATTGTCTACAGTATGGAAGTTGGCCCAGCAAGGGTTCGCGCAGCGGACGGGCAAGGCATTACTCGGACATGAAGGTGGCCGGGACGAGCCGCGAGGGCGTGGCGCCGGGACGAGCCGCGAGGGCGTGGCGCCGGGACGAGCCGCGAGGGCGTGGCGCCGGGATCCGCCGCTGGGACGTGGCCCGGACCCGAAGGCGAAAGCGGCAGGGGTGACCGTTCGGCGCGCGGTGGATACCGCTCATCGCATACGGTCGACGCGCCGTCTTTCCAATTCCCTTGTCACTCCCTACCGTCCGGGATCATGAGTCCCCCCGTCGCGCCTCCGGGCTGGAGCCGCTGGCTCGTTCCCCCGGCCGCGCTCTCCGTCCATCTCTCCATCGGACAGGCCTACGCCTGGAGCGTGTTCAAGCCGCCGCTCGAATCCGCGCTCGGCCTCAGCGGCACGCAGAGCGCCCTGCCCTTCCAGCTCGGCATCGTCATGCTCGGCCTGTCCGCCGCGTTCGGCGGCACCCTCGTCGAGCGCAACGGGCCGCGCTGGGCGATGACCGTGGCGCTGATCTGCTTCTCCTCCGGCTTCCTGATCGCCTCGCTCGGCGCGGCCACCGAGCAGTACTGGCTGATCGTCTTCGGCTATGGCTTCGTCGGCGGCATAGGCCTCGGCATCGGCTACATCTCGCCCGTCTCGACCCTGATCAAGTGGTTCCCGGACCGGCCCGGCATGGCCACCGGCATCGCGATCATGGGCTTCGGTGGTGGCGCGCTCATCGCCTCGCCGTGGTCCGCCCAGATGCTGGAGTCCTTCGGCTCCGACTCCTCCGGCATCGCCGTCGCCTTCCTGGTGCACGGCCTGTCGTACGCCGTGTTCATGCTGCTCGGCGTGCTGCTCGTCCGGGTGCCGCGCAGCGAGGACCGCGCGAGCGCCGACAGCGGACCGGGCGTCCTGGAGGGCCCACAGGTCTCGGCCCGCAACGCGATCCGCACCCCGCAGTTCTGGTGCCTGTGGGTCATCCTCTGCATGAACGTCTCCGCGGGCATCGGCATCCTGGAGAAGGCCGCCCCGATGATCACGGACTTCTTCGCCGAATCCTCCACCCCGGTTACCGTCACCGCGGCCGCGGGCTTCGTCGCGCTGCTCTCGGCGGCCAACATGACCGGCCGTATCGTCTGGTCGTCGACGTCCGACCTGATCGGACGCAAGAACATCTACCGCGTCTACCTGGGCGTCGGCGCGCTGATGTATCTGCTGATCGCGCTGTTCGGCGACTCCGCCAAGCCGCTGTTCATCATCTGCGCCCTGGTCATCCTGTCCTTCTACGGCGGCGGCTTCGCCACGATCCCCGCCTATCTGAAGGACCTTTTCGGCACCTACCAGGTCGGCGCCATCCACGGCCGGCTGCTCACCGCCTGGTCCACGGCAGGCGTCCTCGGACCGCTGATCGTCAACTGGATCGCGGACCGGCAGGAGGAGGCGGGCAAGTCAGGCCCCGACCTCTACGGCACGTCCTTCTTCATCATGATCGGGCTGCTCGTGATCGGCTTCGTCGCCAACGAGCTGGTCCGGCCCGTCCACCCCCGCTTCCACATCCCCGCCCCGAGGGAGGCCGTCGATGTCGTCCAGCGACAGCAGTCCGAATCCGCCTGACCGGCGCCCCTTGATCGCCTTTGCCTGGGTGTGGGTGGGGGTGCCGCTCGCTTACGGACTGTACGAACTCGTACGGAAGGCTACGCAATTGTTCACGGGGTGAGGGTTCGGACGTCCTGAGGTCTGACAGAAGCCCACAACTCGGGTCACGCTTTACTGTCGCCTCACCCGTCCTCGTACCCGTGAGTCACTCATCAGACTGGTGGATCCCGCTGACCACAGGCTACGAGGGGAACCACCCATGAACGGCTCGCGGATCGCTGCCGTCGGCCATTACCAGCCCGCCAAGGTACTCACCAACGAGGACCTGGCGGGCCTGGTCGACACGAGTGACGAGTGGATCACGAGCCGCGTGGGCATTCGCACCCGGCACATCGCAGGACCCGATGAACCGGTCGACGAGCTGGCCGGCCACGCCGCCGCCAAGGCGCTGGCCTCGGCCGGCCTCGGCCCGGAGGCCATCGACCTGGTCGTGGTCGCCACCTCCACCGCCGTCGACCGCTCCCCGAACATGGCGGCGCGGGTCGCGAACCGGCTCTCCATCCCGCACCCGGCCGCCATGGATGTCAACGTCGTCTGTGCCGGGTTCACCCACGCCCTCGCCACCGCCGACCACGCCGTGCGCGCGGGGGCCGCCACCCGGGCGCTCGTCATCGGCGCCGACAAGATGTCCGAGGTCACGGACTGGACCGACCGCACGACCTGTGTCCTCGTCGGGGACGGGGCGGGCGCGGCCGTCGTCGAGGCCGCCGAGGAGCCCGGCATCGGGCCGGTGCTGTGGGGATCGGTGCCCGAGATGGGGAACGCCGTACGCATCGAGGGCACCCCCGCGCGCTTCGCGCAGGAGGGGCAGAGCGTCTACCGCTGGGCCACCACCAAGCTGCCGCCCATCGCCCGCGCGGCCTGCGACAAGGCCGGGCTCACGCCCGCCGACCTCGCCGCGGTCGTCCTCCACCAGGCCAACCTGCGCATCATCGAGCCCCTCGCCGCGAAGATCGGCGCGGTCAACGCCGTGGTCGCGCGGGACGTCGTCGAGTCCGGCAACACCTCGGCCGCCAGCATCCCCCTCGCCTTCTCCAAGCTCGTCGAACGCGGCGAGATCTCCAGCGGCGACCCCGTGCTCCTCTTCGGCTTCGGCGGCAACCTCTCGTACGCGGGACAGGTCGTCCGTTGCCCGTGAGCAGGGCGTTCACGGCGATGTGACGAGGCATACCCGTCGGTCCCCTGGTCATCGCGGGTCGTAGACTGTAGACGAAAGACAATCCATACTGGCTGTTGACTTGGACTTCCAGTACGGACCGTTGGCTTTCCGTGTGCAGTACACCCAGTGGTGCTCTGGAGGGGGACCCGATGTTGTCGACAGGACTTCCGCAAGGTGCGGTGCCCAAGCTCGAACGCCCCGGCCCACTGCGCGACCGCGTCTACGAGGCCCTGCTCGAACTCATCACCACGCGCGCGCTGCGCCCCGGCCAGCACCTCGTCGAGAACGAACTCGCCGGGCACCTCGGGGTGTCCCGGCAGCCCGTCCGCGAGGCCCTGCAACGCCTCAACACCGAGGGCTGGGTCGACCTCCGGCCCGCACAGGGCGCCTTCGTCCACGAGCCGACGGAGGCGGAGGCCGACCAACTCCTCACGGTCCGCACCCTGTTGGAGGCCGAGGCCGCCCGCCTCGCCGCGGCGAACGCCGGCACGGCGGGCATCACGGCCCTGGAGGAACTCTGCGCGGAGGGCGAGCGAGCCGTCGCCGCCGACGACGTCGACGCGGCCGTCGCCATGAACGCCCGCTTCCACGCCAAGGTCATGGAGCTGGCCGGCAACACGGTCCTCGCCGAACTCGCCGCCCAGGTCGACCGCCGCGTCCGCTGGTACTACACCCCCGTCGCCCGCCAACGCGGCCACCAGTCCTGGATCGAACACCGCGACCTCATCACCGCGATCTCCGCCCGCGACGAACAGCGCGCCACGGAGGTCATGCGGGCCCACACGGAACACACGCGGAAGACGTACCACGAGCGCGAGAAGTAACCGAGGTTCGCGGAAGCGGCGGCCGTCCTGGAGACGGCCGC
>NZ_JBHVDX010000118.1:0-30404 GCF_042802555.1 Streptomyces sp. NPDC057474
GGGGTGGAGACACCGCCCCGGCCACGTCCGCGTACGTCTGCGTACAGCTGCGGGCTCAGGCCGCCTTGGCCACGTCCCCCCGGTCGAACGAGTCGAGGGTGCGGGCGAAGTCGCGGGTCGACAGCAGCAGTTTGTAGATGATGGCCAGTTCGAAGACGAGCAGCAGGGCGCCGGAGACGATGGTCGCCGTCATCACCGAGTCGACGATCGGGCCGATCATGAAGACACCCATCTGGAACTCGATGCCGCTGATCAGATGGGGGCGGATGCGGTGGCGCAGCAGGAAGGACCGTACGCGGAGGTAGGCGGGGAAGCGGCGGCGGAACTCCTGGTGCAGGTCGACGACCTGGGTCTGCGGCGCGGCCTGGGTGACGTCGGCGGCGGCCGTGCGCAGGTCCTGCTCGATGTCGGCCTCGGGGTTCTCGCGCAGCAGGTCCTCCATGAAGGCGAGTTCCCGCTCGTTCTCGGCGCGGCGGGCCTCGCGGAGCCGGGCCTTGATCTGCTTGCGCATGGTGTGCCGGACCTTGAAGGTCTCCAGGGAGTTGATGTAGCGGAGGGCGTCGCAGCCGATGACGGCGGCGGCGAGCCAGATGTAGAAGGTCTCGCCCGTGCGGTCGTACTGCCCGGCCATCAGAGCCACCGAGCACGCCGCGACGCGGACGCGGTCGAAGACGAAGTCGAGCCAGGCGCCGAACACGGAGCCCTGACCGGTGAGCCGGGCGACCTTGCCGTCCATGCAGTCGAGGATGAAGCTCAGGTGGTAGAGGACGGCGCCGGCGATCAGCCAGCGCCAGTCGCCCAGCGCGAAGCAGGCGGCCGAGACCAGACCCAGCAGGAAGGCGCCCCAGGTCAGCTGGTTGGGCGTGATCCTCGTGTACTTCGCGGTGAGCCGCACCAGCGGTGTGGCGACCGGGTCGACGAGCAGCACGGTCCACCAGGCGTCCCGCTTCTTCTGCGTGACGCGGCGCACTTCCGCGAGGTCGGGTATGTCTCGGCGCATGGGTCAACTTCCTGGCGTTCGAAATGAGTTCACGCTCAGCTTGAGAGCCGTTCACCTGAGGCACAAGAAGCGTCGAACGCAACCTTTCGGAAGGGGTAACGGTCCAACCCGGCAACAGAGTCAATGCGTTTGCCTCGCAGGCCGGGCGTTACCCGAGCGTTATGCAATGACCTGACCGTTACCCAAAATGTGCCGGGACTTCACGATAGAAGTGCAACCTTCCCGCTTGCCCCGCTATCCCCCCTTGTCGGCGCCGCCTTCATCCGCCGGTCAGCTCTGTCCGGATCCGCTGCTCAACTCCATCTCGATGAGGTCGGCGGCCCGTGGGGTGCCACCCTCCCCCGCCATCCCCTGCTGTACCTCCTTGAGCCGGCGCGCCACTTCGGGGTCGCCTGCGAGGGCGAGGACCGCCTCGCGCAGGGCCTCGGCCGTCGCCTCCTCCATGGGCAGATGACGGGCGACGCCGAGGGACTGGAGCATGTCGGCGTTGCCGAACTGGTCGACGGCCTGCGGTACGGCGACCATCGGTGTGGCGGTGGCGAGTCCTTCCTGGCTGCCGCCGGCGCCCGCGTGGGTGATGAACGCGTCGGCCTGCTTGAGGATCGCCAGCTGTGGCACCCAGTCCCGCACCTCCACGTTGGCCGGAATCCGGCCCAGCTCCGCCGGGTCGACGTGCCTGCCGACCTGGAGCACCATGTGCCAGCCGGGCAGATCACCGAAGGCCTGCACGCACTCGCGGTAGAAGTCGGGCTGCTTGGTGAAGGACGACCCGAGCGAGATGAGCAGCACCTTCTCCGCACCCACCGGCCGCGCCCAGTCCCCCTGTGCCGCACGGTCGCCCTGACAGGCGCCGACGAAGGTGTACCGGCTCTCGTCGACCCGGTCGGCGTTCGGCTGGAGCGCCTTCGGGATGAGGACCAGGGAGCGGGCGGGCATTGTGTAGAACACTTCGGGGTCGTCGGTGATCCCGTTCTCCTCCAGCCAGGCCTGGAAGCGGGCGAAGTACGCCTTGCCGCGTTCGGTCTTCTTCGGCTCGACCCACATGGGTTGGGCCACCTCCTCGTCATACCCCTCCCAGGCGACCAGGTTCGGGGAGAGCGAGATCGCCTTGACGCCCCAGCGGTGGGCGAGGACGGGCGCCGGATACGCGGTGATGTCGTGCAGCACGAGGTCGGGCTCGTCGCCCTCGTACGCCTCGACGAGCTGCGGCAGGGCCTGGATCGCGTCGTTCAGGAAGGGCTCCACGTTGTCGAGCAGCGTGGTCCCCCACGCCGCGGGGTCGGCGTCGGGGCCGGGCAATGTCGAGTGCCAGAGCTTCGGCTCGGCGCCGGTCTCCGCCACCTTCTCCGCGAAGGCCGGCGGAATCGCGTACGTGACCCGGTGGCCCCGGGCCACGAGCTCCCGGATCACTTCGAGGCTCGGGTTCACGTGGCCGTGGGCGGCGATGGAGAACATGGCGATGTGGGAGGTCATGACTCGACCGTACGCAAGACGAGACGTCTCGTGCAACCTGTTTGTCGCCCTGGCCCTGCGTACCGCTCAGCGCTGATAGCGGGCCAGCACCAGGTTGCCGTCCTTCTCCAACCGTTCGCGGAGTTCGTCGAGGTCGATCGCACCGCTGTAGTACTCCTGGTAGGCGGGGGTGGCGACCTTGTCCTTCCATTCCGGGTAACCCCGGACGGACTGGGCGGGGGCGGAGCGGAGGTGGGCGGCGAGGGCTGTGCCGGTGGCCCAGTCGTGCTCGGTCGTGCGCAGGGCGGGGTCCTTGAGGGCCTCGGTGCCGGTCGGGAGCATCCAGTCGCCGAGGGCGAGGCGGACCATGTTGTCGGGGCGGAGGAGGAAGTCGATGAACTCGGCGGCCTCCTTCCGGTGGGGGCTGTCCTCGGCGACGGAGAGGGTCTGGGGGCTGACGCCCTGGGTGAGCCCGTCGGCGCCTGCCGGGGCGGGCAGCACCTGCCAGTCGAACCCCTCGGGGGCCTGCTGGACGATCTGCTGACGGTACGAGAAGCCGAGCGGGACCATCGCGTACTTGGCGCCGAAGAAGCCGGGCAGCGTGTCGGAGCCGCCCATGCCGAGCGTGGTGCTCGACGCGCTCCCGTCGGTGTTCACCTCGTCGCGCACGGTCTTCGGGACGACCGCGTCGGCCGCCTCGAAGCGGACCTCGACCTTGCCGTCCGCGTCCCGGTGAAACAGCTGTCCGCCCGCAGAGAGCGACAGATTGAGGGTGGCCGACACCGGTTCCTTCAGCGGCCAGGCCACGCCGTACCTGCCGTCGCCGCTCAGCTCCTTCGCGATTTTCCGGAACTCCTCCCAGGTCCACGGGTTCTCGGGGGTCGGAACACGCACGCCGGACTCGCGGAGCCACTTGGCATTGGCGATCAGGACCCTCGGTTCCTGGAGGAACGGAACCCCGTAGACCCCGTCCCCGAAGGTCGTCGTCTCCCAACTGCGCTGCGGGATGTCCGACTTGAGCCGCTCGGGCAGCAGCTCCCGCAGATCGGCGAGGTAGCCGCCGTACGCGAAGTCCGCCAGGTCGTCGGAGGCGTCGTGGATGATGTCCGGCGCCTCACCGCCCTCGAAGGAGGTGAGCAGCTGGTCGTGGACGCTCTCCCAAGTGCCCTGTACGTACTCGACCTCGACGTCGGGGTGGGTGGCGTTCCACTCCTTGACCAGCTCCTTGTTGGCGGCGACGGACTCCTCCTGCCAGGCCAGGGACTGGAAGCGGAGGGTGACACGGCTGTCGGCGGAGTCACCGTCGTCGCCGGTGCAGCCGCCTGCCAGGAGGCACAGCAGCAGGGCCGTGATCAGCCATCGTGCGCGCATCAGCTCTTCACCGCCCCGGCGAGCATGCCGCCCGTGATCCGTTTCTGGATGACCGCGAAGACGACCAGCGAGGGGAGCGTGGCGAGGAACGCGGCGGCGGCCAGCGGGCCGAGGTCGGCCACTCCCTCCGCGCCGATGAAGTGGGTGAGGACGACCGGCAGGGTCTGCTTCTCCGGGGTCTTGAGCAGCACGAGCGCGAAGAAGAACTCGTTCCACGCGGTGATGAACGCGAACAGCGCCGTCGCCACGATGCCCGGCGCCAGCAGCGGCGCCGTCACCGACACCAGCGTCCGCAGCTTCCCGGCCCCGTCGACCGCAGCCGCCTCCTCCAGTTCGGCGGGCACGGCCCGGACGTAGCCGACGAGCATCCACAGCGCGAACGGCAGCGCCCACACGACGTACACCATGATCAGTCCGGGCACGGAGTTGATCAGCCGGAGGTTCTTCAGCACCAGGAACAGCGGAATGATCACCAGCACGAACGGGAACGCCTGGCTGACCACCACCCACCCGGTCGCCATCCGCGACAGCGTCGTGCGGTGCCGGGCCATCACGTACGCCATCGGGGTCGCGATCAGTACGGCGACGACGGCCGCGCCGAGCGCCGCGATCAGGGAGTTGAGCGCGGCCTGCAGCAGGGGCTGCTCGTCGAAGGCCTGCCGGAAGTTGTCGAGGGTCGGGTCCTTCGGGATCCAGGTCGGGTGGAGACTGCCCAGCTCACGGGCCGGTTTGAAGGCGGTGGAGACCAGCCAGAGGAAGGGGAACGCGAGAAAGACGAGATACGCGAGGAGGGCCGCGTACTGGCCCGTCCGGGCCGCCCTGCTGGTCCTCACGCGTCACCACCCCGCCTCAGCCGGCCGACCAGATGGAACGCGAGGACGATCGAGATCACCGCGACCATCACACATCCCATCGCCGCCGCGTACCCGAACTGCCCGTAGCGGAAGGCCTCCTCGTACGCGAAGAGCATCGGCAGGCGGGTACGGCCGCCCGGTCCGCCGTTGGTCAGGACGTAGACCAGGGCGAAGGAGTTGAAGTTCCAGATCAGGTTGAGCGCCGAGACGGCGAGGGCGATGGGTCTGATGGCGGGCCAGGTGACCGTGCGGAAGCGGCGCCAGGCGCCCGCGCCGTCCATCGCGGCGGCCTCGTGCAGTTCGCGTGGGGTGTTCTGCAGGCCGGCGAGGAGGGCGACGGTGGTCTGGGGCATGCCCGCCCAGACGCCGACCACCATGACGGCGGGCAGGGCGGTGGCCAGTCCGCTCAGCCAGTCGCGGCCGTCGCCGAGGCCCAGGTCGCGGATGGTCTCGTTGAGGATGCCCGCGTCCGGGTTGTAGACGAGCCGCCACATGATGCCGACGACCACCTCGGGCATGGCCCAGGGGATGATCGCGAGCGCCCGCGCCAGCCAGCGCAGTCGTAGGGGCTGGTCGAGGAGCAGGGCCAGGCCGAGGGCGAGCAGGAACTGCGGCACGGTCACGCCGACCGCCCACAGCAGGCCGATGCGGAACGAGTCCCAGAACAGGGTGTCGTGCAGCAGGTCCTGGAAGTTGAGTGTGCCGATCCACCGGGTGGGCTCGGTCCGCCCGGACTGGGCGTCGGTGAACGCCAGCGCGATCCCGTACAGCAGCGGTCCGACGCTCAGCACCAGGATGGGGATCAGCGCGGGCAGCACCAGGAACCAGGCGCCGTGATCGAGGAGGCGCCGCTCCTTGTCCCCGGCAGAGGTGCGCCGCTTCACCGGTCGGGGGCGCTTCGGCGTCGCGGTCGCCAAGGTCATGTCCGTCATGGTGCTGAGGGCATGAAAGGGCGTCAAGGCACCGCGCACAGGCTCCGACCTGTGCGAATGCGAGACTGGCCCTGAATGGCGTGAACCTGACGCCCCCGAGGGGAGCGTCGGCCGTACCGACACGGAGGCGAAGGATGGACGAGGCGCGGGCGCGGGACGTACTGGTCGCGGCCGGTGTGCTGCCCGGTGCGGCCGGGGAGGCGCGGCTGCTCGCGCTGGGCGAGAACGCGGTGTTCGCCACCGGTGACCTGGTGGTCAAGGTGGGCCGCGACGCCGAACTCCTCGACCGGGCCCGCCGCGAACTGAGCGTCGCGGCCTGGCTCGCCGAGGCGGGCGTCCCGGCGGTGCGGGCCGCCGAGTCCGAGGCCCTGCTCGTCGCGGGACACCCGGTGACGGTGTGGCACCGGCTGCCCGGCTCCGTACGCCCCGCCGGGCCCCGCGATTTGGCCGAACTCCTTCGGCTGGTCCACGCCCTGCCCACCCCTCCTTTCGCGCTGCCCCGCCGTGAGCTGCTGGGAGGCGTGGAGCGCTGGCTGCGCCTCGCCGGCGACGCGATCGCCCCGGCGGACGCGGCCTACCTCCGTGAACGCCGCGACGGCTTCGCGGCAGCCGCGTCCGCCCTCACCCCCCACCTGCCGCCGGGCCCCATCCACGGCGACGCACTCCCCCGCAATGTGCACGTCGGCCCGGACGGCCCGGTACTGGTCGACCTGGAGACCTTCTCCGGCGACCTGCGCGAGCACGACCTGGTCGTGCTGGCTCTGTCCCACGACCGCTACGGACTTCCGGCCGATGAGTACGACGCCTTCACGGCGACCTACGGCTGGGACGTACGCGCATGGGCGGGCTGTTCGGTGCTACGGGGCGCACGGGAGACGGCGAGCTGCGCGTGGGTGGCGCAGCACGCCCCGAGCAACCCCGAGGCACTGGCCGAGTTCGAACGCCGCGTCGCCTCGCTGCGCGACGGGGACGAGGCGGTCCGGTGGTATCCGTTCTGAGCGGCGCCCGGCTCGGACTGCGCCCGGCTCAGACTGCGCCCGGCTCAGACTGCCCGGAGTATGAGCACCGCTTCGTCGATCTCGGCGTCGCGGGCCCGGGCGAAGCCCCGGTCGTGGCCGGTGATGACGAAGCCGCACTTCTGCAGGACGCGGATCGATCCGGTGTTGTCGGCGGCCGCGTAGGCGTGCAGGGGCCGGGTGGGGACGAGGTCGATCAGGGCGGTGATGGCGGCGGTGGCGATGCCCCGGCCCCAGTGGGCGCGGTCGATCCAGTAGGTGACCTCGCGTTCGTCCGGCGGGCCGAAGACCGCCGCGTTGCCGACGGCCTCGCCGTCGGCGACCACCGTGCGATTCAGGACGCCCGGGTCGGCGCGGATCTTCGCCCAGTGGCTCTCGAAGAGCGCCCGGTCGTAGTGGTACTCCCCGGTGAAGGCGGCGACCCGCTGTGCCTCGGGGTCGGACTGGTGCCGCCAGAAGAACGGCAGGTCGCTGTCCCGTACTTCGCGGAGGGAGATCGGCGCGGCCGTCATACCGTCTCCTCCGCCGACTCGCGCAGCGGCCACGTCGCGTCGACGACCGCTTCCGGGTTGCCCTTGCGGCGGAGAAAGGCCTGGAAGTCGGTGGCCCACTCGGCGTACCAGTCGATCTGGCGGCGGTGCAGCTCGGCCGGGCCGAGGGCGGCGACCTTCGGGTGGCGCTGGGCTATCGCGCGGGCGAGCCGGGCGGCGGCCAGGGCGTCGGCGGAGGCGTCGTGCGCGGCGTCGAGCAGGACGCCGTACTCCCCGCAGACCGCTTCGAGGTTGCGCTTGCCGCGGCGGTAACGGTCGACGGAGCGGTCGATCGTGTACGGGTCGATGACCGGGGCCGGGTCGAGGCCGCCGAGTCGTTCGCGCAGGGACGGCAGGGCGTGCCGGCGCAGCTCGGCGGAGAGCAGCGTCAGGTCGAAGGCCGCGTTGTACGCCACGACCGGGACGCCCGTCTTCCAGTAGGAGACGAGGACGTCGGCGATGGCGTCGGCGACCTGGTCTGCCGGTCTGCCCTCGGCCACCGCGCGGGCGTTGGTGATGCCGTGCACCGCCACCGCCTCCTCCGGGATCTCCATTCCCGGGTCGGCGAGCCATTCCCGGTGTCCGACCGGCTCCCCGTCCTTGACCTCGATCACCGCACCCGTGACGATGCGCGCCTCGCGCGGGTCCGTCCCGGTGGTCTCCAGGTCGAAGCCGATCAGCAGCTGCCGGTGCCAACCCATGCTGGCCCCCCTTCTTGGTGGTGCTTTCCCCCAGTGACCACCACCATCGCATGGGCCACTGACAATCCGAGGACCGCATTCCGCTTGGCGCCGCGCCACCCGGTCGCGGCCCGAGTCGCAACCCGAGCCACAGCCCGGGTCACGGCCCGGTTCACGACACCGGTCGCGAGTCCGCCCACGCCACTTCGAACTCCTCGCGGTATGTATCGAAAAGCCCGACTTCGCCGTTCTCGTCGGCCTTGAGGACCCGGTTGCCTCCGCGCAGGACGAGGACCGGCGCCTCCATGCCCCGGGTGCGGCGCAGATAGGTCTGGACGACCGCGACGCCGTCCGTGCCGTCGCCGTCCACAAGGTAGGCGGTGAAGCGGGGCGTCTCGTCGAAGACCTGGATCTCGAAGGCACCGGGATCGCGCAGCCGCGAGCGGACCCGGCGCATATGGAGGATGTTCATCTCCACGGCACGGCTCAACTCACCGCGTTTGATACCCAGTTCGCGCTCGCGCCGCTTCACCGCGCTGGACGCGGGGTTGAGGAAGAGCAGCCGCGCCCGGCAGCCCGACTCGGCGAGCCGCACCAGCCGCCGCCCGGAGAAGTTCTGCACGAGGAGGTTCAGGCCTATGCCGATGGCGTCGAGGCGGCGGGCGCCGCCGAAGAGGTCCTCGGCGGGGAACTGCCGCAGCAGCCGCACCCGGTCGGGGTGGACGCCGACGACGTCCGCGTACCGGTCGCCGACGAGGTCCTCGACGGCGTCGACGGGCAGTCGGCGCGCGGAGGGCACGTCGCTGCCCGCGCTCAGGATCTCCAGCAGCTTCGCCGAGGCGCGCTCGGCCTGGGCGAGGACGGCCTCGGAGAGGGCCCGGTTGCGGGAGACGACGTTCCGGGTGACCTCCAGCTCGTCCAGGGCCAGTTCCACATCGCGCCGCTCGTCGACGTACGGCTCGAAGCAGGGCCAGTGCTGCACCATCAGCTCCCGCAGCTGCGGGAGGGTGAGGAAGCTCAGCACGTTGTCGTCGGCGGGGTCGAGCAGATAGCCCTTTCGGCGGCTGACCTCGCGTACCGCGACGGCCCGCTGCACCCACTCCTGTCCGGCGGGTCCGGCGGCGGCGACCACCCAGTCGTCGCCGTGGACGGGCTCGTAGATGGGCCGCAGCACGGCGGCCACCACGGCGCGCAGCCGCTGTTCGACGAGGTTCAGCCAGATATAGGCGCGGCCGGCCCGCTGGGCGCGCGTACGCACTTCGAGCCAGGCGTCGGCGTTCCAGTCCAGTTCCGGGCCGATGGATCCCATCTCCATCGGCCGTGCCAGGGACACCGCGCCGGGTGGGACATCTGTGGAGTTCCCCTCGTGACCCGCGTCGCCCGCGTCACCAGGAGGCAACTCCAGCCCTCCCGAGCCCACCCACGCACCGCCTTCCGCTCCCCCGAGCTCACCCCTACGCAACGATCAAGGAAGGGTACTCCGGTAGCGGGTGACGATACAGCCGGATGGACAGGTCGTTTCTCAACTACCGCACGTGACCCGGCCGTTCCGGCCCGCTACCGCGTCGGGAGTGAGCTGATTCATAGCGGTCGGCGGCGGTGACCCGACACTGTCGGCCCCTGGAGCGTCACGATGTGTCCACGCTGGGCAGGAGGGACGTATGCCCTAGGAGGTTCCATCAGTTTGGGGGAGACTCCCTCAAGAGTCGCCCCCAGCGGCGCGCGACAACTGGAAGAGTCGTATCCATGCAGGTCTGGCCTGGACAGGCGTATCCGCTCGGCGCCACGTACGACGGCGCCGGTACCAATTTCGCGGTCTTCTCGGAGGCCGCGCATCGAGTAGAGCTGTGTCTGCTGGACGACGACGGCTCCGAGACGGCGGTGGAACTGCGCGAGACGGACGCGTTCGTGCGGCACGCGTACCTGCCCGGCGTGATGCCGGGCCAACGGTACGGCTTCCGTGCGCACGGCCCGTACGCGCCGGAGCGCGGCCTGCGCTGCAACTCCGCGAAGCTGCTCCTCGACCCGTACGCGCGTGCCATCAGCGGCTCGGTCAAGTGGGGCGAGGAGGTCTACGGCTATCACTTCGGGGCGCCCGAGAAGCGCAACGACCTCGACTCGGCGCCCCACATGATGACCTCGGTCGTGGTGAACCCCTACTTCGACTGGGGCGACGACCGGCGGCCCCGCACCGAGTACCACCACACGGTGATCTACGAGGCCCATGTCAAGGGCCTCACCATGCGGCACCCGGGGCTGCCCGAGGAGCTGCGCGGCACGTACGCGGCGCTCGCCCATCCCGCGATCATCGAGCATCTGACAGCACTGGGCGTCACGGCGCTGGAGCTGATGCCCGTACACCAGTTCGTGAACGACCACCGTCTGGCCGACATGGGTCTCAGCAACTACTGGGGCTACAACACGATCGGCTTCTTCGCCCCGCACAACGCGTACGCCTCCTGGGGCGACCGGGGGCAGCAGGTGCTGGAGTTCAAGTCGGCGGTCCGGGCGCTGCACGAGGCCGGGATCGAGGTCATCCTCGACGTGGTCTACAACCACACGGCCGAGGGGAACCACCTGGGTCCGACGCTGTCGTTCAAGGGCCTCGACAACCCGTCGTACTATCGGCTCACAGACGATCCGCGCTACTACATGGACACGACGGGAACGGGCAACTCGCTGCTCATGCGGTCGCCGCACGTCCTGCAGCTGATCATGGACTCGCTGCGGTACTGGGTCACCGAGATGCATGTCGACGGCTTCCGCTTCGACCTCGCCGCGACGCTGGCCCGGCAGTTCCACGAGGTGGACCGGCTGTCGTCGTTCTTCGACCTCGTCCAGCAGGACCCCGTGGTATCCCAGGTGAAGCTGATCGCCGAGCCCTGGGACGTCGGCGAGGGCGGCTACCAGGTGGGGAACTTCCCGCCGCTGTGGACCGAGTGGAACGGCATGTACCGCGACACCGTCCGGGACCTGTGGCGGGGCGAGCCGCGTACGCTCGCGGAGTTCGCGTCGCGGCTGACCGGCTCGTCCGACCTGTACCAGGACGACGGGCGGCGCCCGCTGGCCTCCATCAACTTCGTGACCTGCCACGACGGCTTCACGATGCGGGATCTGGTCTCCTACAACGAGAAGCACAACGACGCGAACGGCGAGGACAACCGGGACGGGGAGAGCCACAACCGGTCCTGGAACTGCGGGGCCGAGGGCGAGACCGACGATCCCGGGGTGACCGGGCTGCGGGTCCGGCAGATGCGGAACTTCATCGCCACCCTGATGCTGTCGCAGGGCGTGCCGATGCTCAGCCATGGCGACGAGTTCGCGCGTTCGCAGGGCGGCAACAACAACGCGTACTGCCAGGACAACGAGTTGTCCTGGGTGCCGTGGCCTTCCGGCGAGGACGGTGAGGACGGTGAGGTTGCCGGGGATCTGCTGGAGTTCACGCGCGCGATGGTGTGGTTGCGGAAGGACCATCCTGTCTTTCGGCGGCGGCGGTTCTTCCACGGGCGGCCGGTGGAAGGGACGCACGACGAGCTGTCGGACATCGCCTGGTTCACGCCGGAGGGGCAGGAGATGGTGCAGCGGGACTGGGATTCGACCCAGGCCGGGGCGCTGACGGTGTTCCTGAACGGGAACGCGATCTCCGAGCCGGGTTCGCGCGGTGAGCGGATCGGCGACGACTCGTTCCTGTTGATGGTCAACGCGTCGGCGCTGCCACTGGAGTTCGTGGTGCCGGTCAACCATGGTCCGCAGTGGCAGCTGGTCGTGGATACGGGGCGGGAGGACGCGGTTCCCGAGGATGGGCCGAAGGTGGCGGCCGGGGATCAGGTGACCTTGGTGGATCGGAGTCTGGCGGTTTTCAGGAGGCCGACCTAGTTCGCGGGAAGCGCCGTAGGGGTGACTGCCGTTCCTGGCTGCGGGTTGGCTGTGGCTGATCGCGCCCACGCGGCGGAGCCGCACATGGAAGCAGCCCCGCGCCCCCAAAAACTACGCGTCCTTGCGTGTCAGGGCGCTCCAAGTCCTGTGTGGCGGGTACGTAGGACTCCATGACCTCTGTCGTGCCTGCCGCCACCTATCGGATTCAGCTTCAGCCCGACTTCCCCTTTGCCGCCGCCTCCGCTGCCGTGCCGTACATCGCCTCCCTCGGCGTCTCCCATCTCCACCTCTCCCCCGTGCTGGAGGCCGTGCCGGGGTCTGCGCACGGCTACGACGTGGTCGACCACGGCCGGGTGCGGGGGGAACTCGGGGGTGAGGAGGGGCTGCGGGCGCTGGCCCGTACCGGACGGGCCCATGGGCTTGGCCTCGTCGTGGACATCGTGCCGAATCACATGGCCATGGCGCCTCGGCACAACCGGGCGCTGTGGGACGTGTTGCGGGAGGGGCCGGAGTCGGCGTACGCGCGGTGGTTCGACATCGACTGGGAGGCGCAGGGCGGGCGGGTGCTGCTGCCGGTGCTCGGGGGGCCGCTGGGGGCGGAGATCGAGCAGTTCGTGGTGGACGGGCGAAAGCTGCGCTACTACGACCACGCGTTTCCGCTGCGGGAAGGCACCGAGAAGCTGCCGTTGCCGCAACTGCTGGACGCGCAGTGGTACCGGCCGGTGTGGTGGCGGCTGGCCCGTACGGAGCTGAACTACCGGCGTTTCTTCAGTATCTCGGAGCTGATCGGGGTGCGGGTCGAGGAGCCGGACGTCTTCGACGCGACCCACGCGAAGATCCTTCAGCTGCTGGGGGAGGGTGTCGTCGACGGGCTGCGCGTCGATCACCCCGACGGGCTCGCCGATCCCGACGCCTATCTGCGGCGGCTGCACGAGGCGACCGGTGGGCGGTGGACCGTCGTCGAGAAGATCCTCGCCGACGGGGAGGCGCTGCCCGCGGCCTGGCCTGTCGCGGGGACCACCGGCTACGACGCGCTGCGGCACGTCGACGGGCTGTTCACGGATCCGGCGGGGGCGGGTGAACTGCTGGGGCAGTACCGGCGGTTCACGGCCGCGCAGGCCGACCGGGGCG
Organism: Streptomyces sp. NPDC057474; assembly: GCF_042802555.1. Lineage (NCBI taxonomy): Bacteria > Bacillati > Actinomycetota > Actinomycetes > Kitasatosporales > Streptomycetaceae > Streptomyces > Streptomyces sp. NPDC057474. The sequence continues at coordinate 12,843 of NZ_JBHVDX010000118.1, forward strand.
GCGATTGGGAGTCGACGGTGCGGCGGGCCGCGTACCGGGTGCTCACGCACGAGCTGGTCGCGGAGGTGGAACGGCTCACCCGGGTGGCACACCGGTTGTGCGAGCGCTCCCCCCTGCTCGCCCTGCGCGACCAGGCGCCGTGGGCGCTGCGCACCGCGCTGTGCGAGCTGCTCGCCCGGATGGAGGTGTACCGGCCGTACACCTCCCAGGACGCCTCCCTCGTCGTCACCGAGGTGGCGGCGGCCGAGACGCGCGCGGTGTTCGTGGTGCCCGAGGAGGCCCGGTCGGTGGATGCCGTACGGGATCTGGTGCTGGGTCGGATGGGTGACGGGCCGGAGCACGTGGAGTTCCGGGCGCGGTTCGCGCAGACCTCGTCGGCGCTGCGGGCGAAGTCGGTGGAGGACACGGCGTTCTACCGGTATGTGCCGTTGGTGTCGGCGAACGAGGTGGGGGGCGATCCGGGGAGTCCGGCCGTGTCGACGGAGGACTTCCACGCCTACTGCGCTCGGGTGCAGCGCGACTGGCCGGCCACGGGGACCGTGCTGTCGACGCACGACACCAAGCGCAGCGCGGATGTGCGGGCGGCGATCGCGGTGCTCGGGGAGTGCCCTGAGCGGTGGGCCGATGTGCTGGCGGAGGTGACGCGGGACGGTGCGGGTGTGCCGGATCCGCAGTTGGCGTGGGCCGCCTGGCAGACGGCGTTCGGGCTCGGGCCGGCGGACGAGGAGCGGCTTCAGGGGGCCCTGCTGAAGCATGTGCGGGAGGCGGGGCTGCACACTTCCTGGACCGAGCAGAACCCGGCGTACGAGCGTGCGGTGGCGGACTTCGTCGCGCGGGGGCCCGCCGTGGACACCCGGGTCGCCGCACTGCGGGAGGCCCTGGAGCCCCATGTGCGGGCGAACGGTCTCGGTGCGGCCCTGGTGCAGCTGACCATGCCGGGGGTGCCGGACGTCTACCAGGGGACGGAGGGCGAGTACCGGGCTCTGGTGGACCCGGACAACCGGCGGCCCTTCGCGCCGCAGGACGGGGAGTCCGAGAAGTTCCGGCTCACCTCGGCCGCGCTGCGGCTGCGTGGGCGGCGGCCGGAGGTGTTCGGGGACGCGGCGACGTACGCGCCGCTGTCGGCGGTCGGGCCCGGCGCCGGGCACTGTGTGGCCTTCGCACGGTCCGGGGAGGTGGTCACGGCGGTGACGCGGCTGTCGCTGCGGCTGGCGGAGGCCGGGGGCTGGGGGGACACCCGGCTGACGCTGCCGAAGGGCCGGTGGGCCGATGTGGTCGGCGGGGGGCGGGAGTTCGCGGGCGACGTGCGGGTGGCGGAGCTCTTCGAGACACTGCCGGTCGCGCTGCTTGAGCGGGTCGGCGGGTGACGGTGACTTCCCTGCCGGGTGACGGGGACTTGGCTGTCGGGTAGCGGTACCTCCCGTGCCGGGTAACGGTGAATGCGACTGGGCGCCCCTGGGAGCCGCCCCTTCCACGGCAGGACACTGGGCATATCCCCCACTCGGCGCCGCCGGGTGTGCGGATTCTGATGCCAGGTGGACTGGACGGGGGTGGGTCTCCTGTTGGAGCTCGGTTATCCCACGGTGGCTGAACTGGAGTCGGCGGCAGAGACGCTGACGATCCGTCGGCCGGAACTGTGCGCGCTGCGGCGGATCGGTGTCTCGCGTGCGGGCCGGCCGCTGCGGCTGCTGTCCGTGGGCCACGCGAGACCTGCCGTCCTGGTCGTCGCGGGCGCCCACGCGAACGAGCCGGCCGGCGGCTCCACGGTGCTCGCGCTGGCCGAACGGATCGTACGGGAGCGGGGGTTGCGGACCGGAGTCTCCTGGCACTTCGTGCTCTGCGCGGACCCGGACGGGGCGAGCCTGCACACGACCCCGGCGCCGCGCACGCTCCTCGACTACCACCTGGGGTTCTTCCGCCCTGCCGGTCCCGAGCAGCCGGAGTGGTCGCCGTCGGTGCTGCCGCCGGACCGGCTGCCGCCCGAGACACACGCCCTGCTCGGCGTGCTGGACGAGCTGCGGCCCTACCTCCAGGTGACCCTGCACGGCACCGATCTCGGTGGCAGCTGGGTGCAGTTGACGAAGGACGTGCCGGGGCTCGCCGAGCAGTTCGCCAAGTCCGCGGCGGAGCTGGGCATACCGGTGGAGATGGGCGCCTCGGACGCCGCGGGCTGGCCCGTCTCCGGGCCCGGGGTGTTCGTGATGCCCGGGCCCGGTAGCCATGCGGTGTACCCGAGCATGCCGGACGACGCCCGGCACAGCACCTGGTACCACGCCCACCGGTACGGCGGTCTGACGGCGGTCGTCGAGGTGCCGATGTGGGCGAGCGACGTGGTGGACGACACCGCCCCGCACCCGGCCCCCGTGGCGGCCCTGCGGTATCTGGCGCGGCGGATCCTCGCGGACGCGGGCCAGGTGGAGCGGGTGCTGGCCGAGGCACTGCCCCGGCTGCCGGGCCCCGAGGGGCCGTTGCTGCGGGCCGCCCGGTGGGTGCTGGCCCTGGTGCCGGGGCTGGCCCGGGACTGGACCGACAGGCCGCCGCCGGACCTGTCGACGGCGTACGTGGGCAGTGTGGACGCCTTCGGGCGCCGGCTCCCGCTGCGGGCCGCGGCGATGCTGCGGCGAGTCCTGGTGGACGCCGACGCCCCGGGGGCGCCCCTCCTCGAAGAGCTGGTCGCCGAGTGGTGCGAGTCCTTTGCCGACCGGTTTCGTGCGCGGTGGGTGCCGGTGAGTGATCAGGTCGAGCATCAGGTTCGTACAGTGCTGGCGGCCGCGTCGTATGCGCGGCGGGATGCGGAGTCCTGAGTGCGCCTCCTGGGGTGCCTCGTCGCGCTGTCGGGCGACTGCGGGCCGTCAGTGGCTGGTCGCGCCCACGCGGCGGAGCCGCATATCGAAACAGCCCCGCGCCCCTGGAAACGCCGGTGGCCGTCAGTCCGACAGGGCGAACACCGAACCTGTTCTGGCCGTCATCACGCAGGCGTTCGCGAAGGTCTGTTCGTAGGCGACCCGGCGGCCGTTCCACCGACCCTCCGCGGCGGCTCGGACCGGGGCGTAGATCTCGGTGCAGATGGCGTTGTTGTGGGGAATGCGGGTGATGTCCCCGTCGGTCTCGCGGAGTTCCGCGCAGGCCTGGGCGGCCCGGCCGTGGCCCTGGGGCGGGTCGCAGAGAAGCAGGGTGCCGCGGGTGTCGAAGGAGCGGGTGTCGGAGAAGCGGGTGTCGGAGAAGCTGGTGTCGGAGAAGCTGGTGCCGAAGGAGTGGGTGTCGGAGGGGCGGGTGTCGCCTCGGGTGAGGGAGACGTAGAGCCAGTCGCCCTGGGCGGCGGTCGTCCGGTCCGGGGCCGAGGCGCCGACGGTGAGGAGTGCGAGTGCGGCGAGCAGGCCGGTTCGTACCGCGTGGGTGGGGTTCGTCATTCCCGGTGCATCGGCACGGCGGGCTCGGAACTCCATTCCGGCTCACCCGAATGGGAGTCCGCACGCGCGTCCGGGCAGGGCCCCTGCGGGGCGGGCCCCGACGTGCGCGGGCGACCGGCTGCCAGTTCGAACGCGGCGAGGACCACGCGGGCCTGGTACTCCGTCTGGCGTGCCACGGGGATCCAGCGCGCCCCGTAGCCGTCGTGGTAGTCGGCGCACCACTCGTCGATGAGCCGGTCCAGCTCGGGGAGGGTGTTCGCCGGGTCGCGTCCGGCGCGGGTCACCAGCTGGTGCAGCAGCCCGGCGGTGCGCAGGGCGACCCGGCGGCCGGAGATGGCGAGGGTGGTGAGCCGGGCGGTGTCGAGCGGGGGCAGCGGCCGGGCGGCGCCGTCGTGGACATCGGGGTCCCAGGAGTCGGCGAGGCCCGGTCCGACCAGTAGATAGTCGTCGACCGGGGCGAGGAGCCGGGCGGCGTCCGGGCCGCCGCTCACCGAGGGGCGGACACGGGCGAGGATGCCCTCCAGGAGCCGGGTGTCGCGGCGCAGGGCGCGGCTGACACGGCGCAGTTCGGCGTCGGCGTCGGGCGACGGGGAGGCGTCCTCGACGGCGGTCACCCCCCACATGGGGGCCTCGACGACGGCGGTGACCGTGCCGTAGCGGTGCGGGTGGTACCAGGTGGACTCGACGGCGGCCTCGGTGATGGCGGCGGCCAGGTCGCCCCGGCGCGGGGGCGGGATGCGGTAGACGGCGGGGCCGAGGCGGGGCCAGTACAGGGTGTCGTACGGGCTCAGCTCGCGCGGGATGCCGAGGCGGGCGGCGGTGCACGCGACGCGCTGGGCGATGCCCGGCAGTTCACGGGTCAGCTCGACGAAGCCGCCGCCGACGTCGACACCGTGCAGCGAGCACTGGAAGAAGGGCCGCAGTTCGTCCTGGAGGTCGAGCAGGGCGCGGGTCTCCGGCAGGACGGCGCCGGCCGCGCCGTCGGGCAGCCACTCGGGCTGCTCCAGGAAGCCGGGGCGGAAGAAGTGCCGGAAGTGGTGGCCGAGGGTGTACGGGCCGGACAGCCAGCCCTCGTTGCGGCGGGAGCCGTCGGGGTCGAGGCTCAGCAGCAGGTTCCAGGTGGTGTCGGCGGCGTCGCTCAACCGGGGGTCGGTCAGGGCCCGTTCGGCGAGCCGGAGGGCGGTGGCGCCGCCGACGGGTTCGTTGGCGTGCGGGCCGGCGACGATCAGGGTGTGGCGGCTGCCCCGTCCGACGGACAGCAGCCACATCGGCGTGCCCGCCCGTGAGGTGCCCACGCGGCGCAGTCGGGCGCGGTGCGGATGTCGGGCGACGAGTGCCGCGGCGCGGGCGGACAACTCGTCCACGGTCGGGTAGCGGAGGAGTGGCGGCAGGGCACACCTCCACGAATGTGGTGCCGTCGGCTCACCTGGCGTGCGTGGTGTAAGCACAGTCAGTCATGGCCGAGAACGTACGTCAACACCCTGGAACGGAAGGGAAGTTGACAAACTCGCTGCGTAAATCCAAGGCCAGAGCTTTGCTGTGGGATCGGTCGGGAGGTCACTCCGAGGAGAGACGGAACGTCATCCGGCCGAAACTCACCTGATCGCCGTCGCGGACGACGGCCGTGCCGATCACCCGACGGCCGTTGACAGTGGTGCCGTTGGTGGAGCCGAGGTCGCGCAGGATCCACCTGCCGCCATGCCGGCTCAGCTCGGCGTGCACCCGGGAGACCGTCTCGTGGCTGAGCCGGAGGCCGCTCGCGGGATCACGCCCGATGCGCAGGGCGTGGCCGCTCGCCGGGTGCGGCAGCTGAAGCTTGGGGAGCCGCTCGGCCTGCCAGGCCCGGCGCAGCTTCACGCCGAAGCCGGAGACCGCCCCGACGGTGCCGAGCACCAGCCGGGACCAGCGCTTCTCGGCGGGCAGATCGGCGGTGAGCTCGGCGAGTTCGTCGGAGCGGCGGGCGGTGAGAGCCAGCTCCATCCGCCGGATGAACGTGTCGTGCGACAGACGGCCCAGTGCGACGCCGTCACGGAGCGCCCTCAGCGCGCGGTCGCGCTCGGCGTCCGACAGCCGCGCGGGGTGAGTGTGGAACTCGAAGGACGACGTCACGCAGGTGATTGTCGGTCAGGGGGGCCGGAGGTGTCCAGACAGGCCGTAAACGGTGACCATCCCCGGACATGTCTGACGGGCGATGCGACTCGTGCGGCAAATGCGGCGATCCGACCGCGCGCCGATCTCGTTTGCCGCACGATGGACGACAAGCGGTTCCGGGGGTGTGCCCGTACTTCCCCGGAGCGGCTTGCCCCCTGACTACCCAGGACCACGACCGGCAGCCGAGGGAGAACCGTTCCGTGCAGTTCGAGGTGTGGGCACCGCAGGCCGACCGTTCGACGCTCCACCGCGCGGGCGCCACGCATGCCATGGAGCGCGATCCGGAGCGGCCGGGGTGGTGGACCGTCGAGGCGGAGGCGTCGGACGGCACGCGCTACGGATTCGCCGTCGACGACGGCCCGGTGCTGCCCGATCCGCGCTCGCGCCGGCAGCCGGACGGCCCGGACGGGCTGAGCGCGGTCGTCGACCACGGGCGGTACGCGTGGCGCGCGTCGTGGTCCGGGCGCGGGCTGCCGGGCGCGGTGCTGTACGAGCTGCACGTCGGCACATACACCCCCGAGGGCACGCTGGACGCGGCGGCCGGGCGCCTCGCCCATCTCGTCGAACTGGGCGTCACGCACGTCGAGTTGATGCCGCTGTGCCCGTTCCCCGGGACGCACGGCTGGGGTTACGAGGGCGTCTCGCTGTGGGCCGTGCACGAGCCGTACGGCGGCCCCGAGGCGCTGAAGCGGTTCGTGGACACGGCGCACGAGCTGGGCCTCGGGGTCGTGCTCGACGTCGTACACAACCATCTGGGCCCCTCCGGCAACTACCTGCCCGTCTTCGGCCCGTACTTCACCGAGCGGCACCACACGCCCTGGGGCGCGGCCGTCAACCTGGACGCGCCCGGCTCGGACGTGGTGCGGGCGTACTTCCTGGGCAGTGCGCTCGCCTGGCTGCGCGACTACCGCCTCGACGGCCTGCGTCTGGACGCGGTGCACGCGCTCAAGGACACCAGCGCCCTGCACTTTTTGGAGGAACTGTCGACGGCCGTGGACACCCTCGCCGACGAGGTGGCCCGACCGCTGTTCCTGATCGCCGAGTCGGACCTGAACGACCCACGCCTCGTCACTCCGCGCGCGCAGGGCGGGCTCGGCCTGCACGCCCAGTGGAACGACGACTTCCACCACACCCTGCACACCACCCTGACCGGCGAATCGCAGGGCTACTACGAGGACTTCGCGCGGGCCGGCCTGGCGGGCCTGGCGAAGACCCTGACGGGCGGCTACTTCCACGACGGCACGTACTCGTCCTTCCGGGAGCGCCGCCACGGCCGCCCCCTGGACCGTACGAGCGTCTCCGCGCACCGTCTGCTGGGCTACACCCAGACCCACGACCAGGTGGGCAACCGCGCCCAGGGCGACCGCCTCTCCGCCTCGCTCTCCCCCGGGCTGCTGGCCTGCGCGGCCGCGCTGGTGCTCACGGGCCCGTTCACGCCGATGCTCTTCATGGGCGAGGAGTGGGCCGCGGCGACTCCCTGGCAGTTCTTCACGGACCACACCGATCCGGAACTCGCGGAGGCGGTACGGCGGGGGCGGCGCCGGGAGTTCGCGGCGCACGGCTGGGCCGAGGAGGATGTCCCCGACCCCCAGGACCCGGCGACCCGTGACCGCTCGTGCCTCGACTGGTCCGAGCCGGCGCGCGAGCCCCACGCCCGGATGCTGGCCTGGTACCGCACCCTCGTCACCCTCCGCCACACCTTCCCCGACCTCTCCGACCCCGACCTCTCCGACGTCAAGGTCGCGTTCGACGAGGAGGCTCGGTGGTTCGGCTTCCGTCGGGGGGACGTGCGCGTGGCGATGAACCTCGGCAGGGAGACGGCCTCGATTCCCGTCGGTGTTCCGCACGCGCGGGTGCTGGCGGCGTGGGAACCGGTGGAGGGGCCTGGGGCGGATGGGGTGCTGACCCTGGGCGGGGAGTCGTGTGTGGTGCTGACGGTGGCGTGAGCTGAGCACCCGGCGGCTGGGGCCGGGGGGCGCGGGGAACCGCGCGATCAGCCACGTGCCACCCGCAGTCGCCGTACGACACGCGTCCCCGCGCCATGAGGCGCCCGACCACCCCGCTAGTCCTCGCCCCGCAGATCCGTCACCCTCTCCAGCAGGATCGCCTCCCACGTGCGCCGCACGCGGTGCCGCAGCGCCGGGAGCGGGGCCGGCGCCCGGCCCCGCAACCCCTCCGCGAGGCCGATGACCGTGTCGCAGCGGGCCAGCCAGAGGCCGCGTAGGCAGGGGCGGGCGCCGTAGCCCGCGAGGGTGGCCGCGCGGACGGCGGACGGCGAACCGACCGCCGCGGCCAGACCGGCGATGTCCTCGGCGGGGTCACCGATGACCGCGCCGGTCCAGTCGAGGACCCCACGGACACGCCCGTCGGCGCTGACGACGAGGTGGTCGCCCGTGAGCCCGTGGTGGACGAGGACAGCGGTCGGCGCCGTCAGCTGCGCCGCCGTCGCGGACGTCAGCTGCCCGAGCCGCCCGGCGTCGAACTCGTCGGCCTCGCCGAGGTGCCGCGCCGCACGCCCCGCCGCCGCACGCAGCGCCTCCAGCGAGCGCGGAGCGAGCCGCGGCACCCCGAGCGGCTCGGCCTGCCTCAGCGGCACCTCGCGCAGCCCCGTGAGCAGCGCCGCCAGATCGGCCTCGCCCACGGCGGACACGTCGTGGTCCTCCGCCGTTCCGCCCGGCAGCCTCGTGTCGAGCGTGTAGGTGAGCCCCCCGGACCACTCGCCGTGCGCGACGCTCACCGGCACGGGGACACCGATGTGCGGACGGACCAGGTCCCGCAGCCGCAGTTCGCGCCGTTGGCGTCCGACGGCGTGCCGGTCGGTCGCGAGGCGCATCACATGGCGGGTGCCGACCCACCAGGTGCGGTGCGTGTCGTCCCCGGCGACGGGCCGCACATCGGGTCCCTCGCCGCCCTTGCCGCCGCCGCTCCGGCCCTCCCCGTTCTTCAGCAGGGAACGGACCAGCCGGCGGACGCTGTCCGCGGTGGGTGTCGGTGCCTGGGTCATGGTCGCGCCGTCGTCCGGGGGTTCAGGGGAACGTGGGTACGCGGTCGGTCACTCGACCACCGCCATCTCGCGCCCGGTGTTGTTGAGGCGTCGGCCGCCGTCCTCGGTCACCGTCACGATGTCCTCGATCCGTACGCCGAAACGGCCCGGCAGATAGACGCCGGGCTCGACCGAGAAGCACATGCCGGGCACGAGGGGCCGCTCCTCCCCCTCGATCATGTACGGCGGTTCGTGGGTGGTGACGCCGATGCCGTGCCCGGTGCGGTGGATGAAGCGGTCGCCGTACCCGGCCTCGGTGATGATCGCGCGGGCGGCCCGGTCGACGTCCTGGCAGGCCGCGCCCGGCCGTACCGCGCGGAACCCCGCCTCCTGGGCGGCCCGCACGAGGTCGTGCACCTCGCGCTCCTCGGCGGCCGGTTCACCGACGTGGACCGTACGGGAGGTGTCGGAGCCGTAGCCGTCCTTGAGGCCGCCGAAGTCGAGGACGACCATGTCGCCGTGGCGGATGACGCGGTCGCCGGCCTCGTGGTGCGGGTTGGCGCCGTTCGGGCCCGACGCGACGATGGTGAAGTCGACCCGGGTGTGCCCGAACCGCCGCAGCAGCCCGGCGAGATCGGCGGCGACCTCGGTCTCCCGCCGCCCGGCGAAGGGCACCTGCCGGATCTCCTCGTACGCCCGGTCGGCCGCCGCGCCCGCCGCCGCCATCCGCTCCAGCTCGGCCGCGTCCTTCACCGCCCGCAGCATCGGCAGGGTCTCGGTGAGCGCCACGTAGGTCGTTCCGGGCAGCCGCCGCTGCAGGCCGAGCAGGTGCAGCGCCCAGGCGTTGTCGCTGACCCCGAAGCGGCCGCGCGGGCCGAGGACGGAGACGGCCGCCTCGTACGGGTCCTTGCCGTCGGTCCAGTCTCGGAGCGTGAGCGCGGGCCCGCCGGGTGCCCCGGCGGCGTCCGGGGCCTCCAGGGTGGGCACCACCAGCACCGGATCCTCGCCGTCCCGCAGCACCAGCATCGTCAGCCGCTCGGTCTCCGGCGGCCGGTGCCCCGTCAGCCACACCAGGTCCGGGCCGGGCGCGACCAGCAGCCCGTCGAGTCCGGCGTCCGCGGCGGCCCGCGCTGCCCGCCGCATCCGGGCCCGGTAGTCGTCGGCGGTGAAGGGCGCGGGCGGGGCTTCGGCCGTGACGGTCGAGAGCGGGCCGTCGGCGCCGGGGGGCGTGGGCGCGGTCCCGTCGCTGGGCGTGCCGGTCATCCATGCCTCCGTCTGCTCGGAGCTGCCTGGGCCTACGGGCAGCATCCTGCCCCTCCGCCGCGGCCCACGCGAGCCGATTGGCGCGTGGCGTCAACTGTCGTGCGGCTCCGGCCGCGACCGCCGAGGGCTTCTGCGGCGGCAGCCGCCGGGCCGGACCTCGGCTCTCCAGGGCGAGCCGGGCCCCGAGGAGCAGTGCACGCCCCGGAGACCTGCTCCAGGCGCCGCCGCACATCCCGTCGTGCCCCTCGGACGCCGGGGTCCGGCCAGTGCGTCTCGGAGAGCCCACGAGCACCTCACACTAATGCTTGAGGGTTGTCCATCCGTTAGCACTAATGCTTGTATTCGACTGTTCCATTAAGGCATGCACCGCCCGAGGAGGCGTACGACGATGCTCGTACTCGCGCACATCAGTGATCTGCATCTGGACGGGAGCGACCGGGCGACCCGGCGGGCCGAGCGGGTACGGGATCTGCTGTGGGGGCTGCCGGGGCGGGTGGACGCGCTGCTGGTGACCGGGGACATCGCGGACCACGGCACGGAGGCCGAGTACGAGGAGGCGGCGCGCCTCCTCGGGCTGCGGGAGGGCGGGGCGCCCTTCCCGGTGCTGACCTGCCCGGGCAACCACGACAGCCGGGCGCCCTACCGCAAGGCGCTGCTCGGCGAGCCGCCCGCCGACGGGCCGGTCAACAGCGTGCACGTCTTCGCGGACGCGGCCGTGCTGATGTGTGACTCCAGCATTCCGGGCCGGGACGAGGGCGAGCTGGACGCGCAGACGTACGCCTGGATCGAGGAGACCCTCGACGGACTCGACGGCGAGCGGCCGGTACTGCTCGCCTTCCACCACCCGCCGGTGGCGCTGCACCACCCGCTGCCGGACGCGTATCAGCTGGGCCACCCTTCGAAGCTCGGCCGTCTGCTGGGGCGCCGGCCGGAGATCGCGGGGATCGTCACCGGGCACGCCCACACGCCCGCCGCGACCACGTTCGCCGGCCGCCCGCTGGTCGTCGGCCCCGGAGTCACGTGGACGCTGCGGCTGCCCTGGGAGGGTGACCAGGTCGCGGACCGGGAGGCGCCGCCCGGGCTCGCCTTCCATGTGCTGGACGACGAGGGACGGCTGACGAGTCACTTCAGGGTGGCCGCGCAGGAGGTGCGACCGAGGGGCCTCAGGTGACGACTCCCGGTACGGCCACCAGGTACTGACGGGTTCCGTCCGCGTGTCGCACGACGAGTGTCCGGGTCCCGCCCAGGGCGAGGACGACTTCGCCACGGACCGCCCGCGTTGTAGCCGGGGCCGGGGACATGGACACCGACGACGAGCGCGCCGCTGCCGGCGGTGCCTCCGGGAGCGTCGACGACCTCGACGCCGAGGGTGGGGGTGGGGCGCGCGTGGACCGGACCGCCCGCAAGTGGAGGTCAGAGGGAGGCGCTCGGCCGCACCACCCCGCCTCCGCCGGGCGGGCGGCCGCCGCCGGACTCCTGGCCCGGCATGGGCTTGGGTCTCGACGCGACCTGTTCCATGGTGTCGCCTCCGCCGGAGACCTACCCGGCGCACCACGGCACGACAAGCCACGAAAGAGTAAGACTGACGCCCCGTCACACCGAACCGTCACACCGAACCGTCACATCGAGCCGTCACATCGAGCCGTCACATCGTCTGTGGCCCGGTCAGCTCCCGTACCAGGGCCACGGCCGCTCCGCCGGGCGTTGCGCCGTACACGATTTCCGTGCGGTGCACGAGGCGTGGCTCGACCAGGGGGACGGCGACCGCGCCGGGGACGTCGGTGGCGAATCCGCGGGGCAGGACGGTCAGTCCGTGTCCGGCGGCGGCGAGGGCCGTGAGGGTGCGCAGGTCGGTGCCTTCGTAGCGGAGGGCCGTGCGGACGCCGCCGGTGCCGCTCGTGGCGCGGAGCCGGTCCAGCGGGAGGCCCGCGCCGGGGGCGTCGAGCCAGCGGGCGTCGACCAGGTCGGTGAGGCGGAGCCCGGGGCGGCGGGCGAGGGGGTGACCGGCGGGGAGGAGCACGCAGACGGGTTCCTCCCCGAGGCCCCGGGTGGCCAGGGGTGCCACGTCGGGGAGCCGGAGGGGGTCGCTGGGGGCGGCGAGCCCGTCGACCAGGCCGAGGTCCGCCGCGCCTGTCGCGACGGCCGCCGGGATCTCGTCGCGGGCGAGGGTCCGCACGGTCACCCCGGCGGCGGGCAGCGCGGCGATCGTACGGGGGCCGAGTGCCGTCGGGGTCGCCGCGAGCGTCAGCCCGTGCTCGGGCGCGGCCGCCATCCGTACGACGTCGGCGCGGGCCGCGTCCAGGCGCAGCAGCAGGGGTCCGGCGTGTTCGAGGAGCCGCTCGCCCGCTGCCGTGGGGACGACGGGGCGCCGGGTCAGTAGCGGGGCGCCCAGATCCTGTTCCAGCGCGGCGATGTGCTGGGACACCGCGGACTGGGTGTAGCCCAACTCCCGCGCCGCCTCGGAGAAGGAGGCGAGCCGGGCCACGGTGACGTACGTACGCAGCAGATGCGGATCCATGACGGACAGGATCGCGCAGGTCATCGGCGGGCCCACCGGCGGTCCATCAGCAGAGCTTATCGAGGCTGCAGAAATCATCGTTGGACGTGAAGTCGGGGTCGCGCCCAGGATGACGGACATGACGAACAACGCGGCTCAGCCCGCATCTCCCGCCACCGCCCGGTCCGCCCGGCTCGCGATCGTCGGCGACCGTTCCCCCGACGTCGTCTCCCACAGCCGGATCCCGCTTCTCCTCGACGCCCTCGCCGGGCGCGATCGGCTCGTCCTCGACGCGTACTGGGTCCCCTCCGAGGACGCCGCCGCCGACGCGGGAGCCGTGCGGGGTTTCGACGCGGTGTGGGTGGTGCCGGGCAGCCCGTACCGCAGCGAGGCCGGTGTGCTCTCCGCCATCCGGACCGCGCGGGAGGAGGGCATCCCGTTCCTGGGCACGTGCGGCGGCTTCCAGCACGCCCTGCTGGAGTACGCACGTCAGGTGTGCGGCCTCACCCGGGTCGCGCACGCCGAGACCGACCCCGACGCCGAGGACTTCCTCATCGAGCCGCTCGCCTGTTCCCTGGTCGGGCACGAGGCGACGGTCGTCGTCGAGCCCGGCTCGCTCGCGCAGTTGGTGATGAACACCGAGCGCTCGGTCGAGCGGTACTTCTGCGCGTACGGCCCGACCCGGCACCTCGACACCCTGCGCGCGCACGGTCTGCGGTTCTCCGGGCACGACGAGGACGGGCACGTCCGGATCGCCGAACTGCCCGGCCACCCCTTCTTCCTGGCCACGCTCTTCCAGCCGGAGCTGGCCGGCGACGGAAGCCGTCCGCACCCGGTCGTGCGGGCGTTCGCCCGGGCCGCGGTCGAACACGCGACCCGGGCGGCGGTGAGTCGGCCGGCGTGAACCGGGCAGGGATCCGGCCGAAGCGAACCGGGCGGGGGTTCGGCCGACTTGAACCGGGCGTCGGCTCAGCGCGCGTGCATCGGCGCGAAGGACAGGACCGGTGGGCGGTCCGGGACGAAGCCATGGGCCCGGCGGGCCAGGAACTCGGGCTTGTAACGGTCGACCCGCTGGTGCCAGTTGAGGATGCCGGACAGCCAGTTCTGCAGGTCGGTCACATAGCCGCCCATGACGGCGCGCGCCTCCTCCGACAGTGCGAAGTCGTCGTAGACGACGGGGAGTTCGTGGGCGACGACATGCTCGAACTGCTGCATCCGCTGGGTCATCAGGTCGTGGATGACGCCGAGCGCGGTCGGGTAGTCGCAGCCGAAGAAGTTCTGCACGACGAGGATGGCGTTGTGGACCTCGCCCTCGTACTCGATCTCCTTCTGGTACGAGAAGACGTCGTTGATGAGGCACGCGTAGTCGATGGCCGCGTTCTCCAGTGAGCGGACGGGACCACTGCGGTAGACCTCGGGCGGGATCTGCGGACCGTGGCCCATCCGGCACATGCTGAGGGTGAGGTCGGAGCCGAAGGTGGCGCGCCGCATCTCCAGGTAGTCGACCGGGTCGGGGACGCGGTTCTGGATCTGGTTGAAGACCTCCCACACCCAGCTCTCCGTCATTTTGTCGACGGACTCCTTCAGACCGCGTCGCTCGTCGGGGGGCATCCCCGCCGTCGTACGCGCCCAGAGGTCGATGAGGCCCCGTTCCATGCCGTTGACCGGGACCGGGACCTGCTCCCCCTCGACGGGCATGCAGTCGGAGAGCCGGGCCGTCGTCAGGCGCGCGGCGGCGAGGTCGCGGCGGTGGCCGAAGACGAGGGGGTAGTAGTCGTCGGCGTAGGTGCCCCAGGCCAGCCAGTGGGAACTGAGGTCGAGTTGCTCGGGTGTCGCGTCCGGGTCGAGGCCGGCCGAGCAGAGCGGGAGGTCGGCGGCGGCGAGCCTCTCCTCGTCCCAGACACCCTCGCTCAGCATGCCCATCGCGTGCATCCAGGCGGTGAGGCGGGGGCGGGCGCCGTCCAGGTGCGGGCAGAGTTCCACCTTGAACGGCATGTAGAAATCAGGGAGTCGGGAAGGACCGACCTTCTCGTACGGCACATGCATGTGGGCGCGCAGCCGTTCCGCCGCGGCGGTCGCGAGCAGCGCCCCCACGTCGGCGGCGGACGTGCCGAACCCGGGCCGGGCGACCAGCGCGGGGCCGGAGAGGGCCGCGCCGCCGAAGTCGAGCGGGCCGCGCGAGGAGGCTGCCCCTTCGTTCATGTAGCGGCTGGACCGCATGTGCCACTCGTGGCCGCCGGACTGCCAGTCCTGCAGGCCCTTCGTGTACGCCGCGACGGCTGCGACCTCGTCCGGGGTGAGGCCCTTCTCCAGGGTGAGGCCGGGCACTTCGGTGAGCGCGGTGTTCTCGAACTGGTGCAGCCGGGAGGTGAGGATGTCGTTGACCGTCTCGGCGGCCTGCTGGGTGCCGCAGTCGAAGAAGGTCTCCAGGACGAGCACGCCGTTGCTGTTCTCGCCCTCGTCCTCGACCTCCCGCTGGTACGAGAACAGGTCGTTGCGCAGGTGGACGGCGTCGGAGAACGTCTCCATCAGGACCCTGAGGGGCCTCGACCCCGCGACGGCCGCCGGTACTTCGGCGGTCGCGTACTCGACCAGACCGGCCGACCAGGGCGCGCCGCCGACCTTGCGGCGCATCTCGATGTACTCGACCGGGTTGGCGATCCGGCCCTCGTTGATGTTGGACAGCTCCCACATCGACTCGTTGAGCAGATGCTCGGTGGCCACGGCGAAACGGCGGCGCCAGTCCATCGACATCGACGGCACCGTTCGCGCCCAGAGGTCGGCGAGGCCCGCCTCCACGGGGTTCCGCGGCTCCGGCAGGGGGGTGGAGAGGTCCAGCGGCATGAAGAGCGGGAGCCGGTCGAGGTGGGCCTTGCCGCCGGGGCGGTCCTGGGAACGCTTGAAGAGCTCCAGGAAATGGTCGTCGAAGAAGAACACCCACACGTACCAGTCGGTGATGAGCGAGAGCGCCGGACCGTCGCAGTCGGGATGGGTGTACGCGCACAGCAGACCGTAGTCGTGCGCTTCCAGGTCCGCCTGATCCCATACGCCGGAGCCCTCCAGCATGCCCATTTTCCGCGCCCACTCGCAGGAGTGGGCGCGGGCCTCTTCTAGGTGGGGGTTCAGCCGCGCGGGATACGGCATGTAGAAGTGCGGGAGTTCGAACGGCTGCGTCATGGCCGGGCCCTACCCGTGGCCTCGGGCGGGCATCCGGACAGGGACACATGATCACACCATCGCGTGAATCCGGGCGGTTTTCTCGCCCCCGCCGCCCCTACCCGTCCCATCCCCCAGGGGCTGCGCCCCTTCGACCCCCAAGGTGCGGGTCCGGCGGGGGCTGGTCGCGCAGTTCCCCGCGCCCCTGAAAGCGGGGGCTACGCCCCGCTTTTTGCCAGTGCGTCCCCGCTCCGTCAGGTTCTGGCCTGGATGAGGGCCCTGGTGCCGCTCGTGCGCCAGCTCTGTCCCTCGGCTGCCACCAAGTCGGTCTCCGTCTCCGGGGTCAGGCCCGTGATGACGTCGGACTTGAGGGTGCGCAGGGCCGCGACCGGGCCGGGGAAGTAGGACGTGACCTCGGTGAAGGGGGTGGTGGGGGGCCAGAGGTGGTCGCCGACCAGGCGGCGGTAGTTCAAGTCGCCCTTGAGGAGGGTCAGGTCCGCGGCGGCGAAATCGTCGTGGAGGTCGGGGGGCATGTCCGCGTAGGGCAGGGGGGCGCAGGAGAAGGGGTGGGCGCGAAGGGTCAGGCGGCCTTCGGAGAGCGCGGAGTACAGGCGGTTCCCGGCGTCGGTCCTGGCGGACACCAGGTGGCGTACGGCGTCGAGCGTGTCGGCGGTGGTGGCGTCCGAGACGAAGTACGGGTACGGCTTCAGGTGCAGGACGGCACGGTCGAAGTGGCCGTGGGTGAGGAGGTGGTCGATGAGGAGGAGGTCGGGGATCAGTTCGCGGCCCGCGTTGTCGGCGACCAGGCAGAGTGTTCCGCCGTCGGGGCGCGAGCCCGCGTCCGTCAGCGATGACAGCAGCAACTCGCTGTCGTCGGCCACCAGTTGGGCATCCGCGGCCGTCGTGTTCTCCTCGGCCGTCTGGATGCGGAAGCCTAGGTCTGCCCGATTGCCCCAGAGGGAGCCGTGCAGGAGGGCCTTCAGCTGGTCCGGGAGGGGCTCTTCGGACAGGGGGCCGAGGGCGGTGAGTTCGGCGGCCGCCTCGGGGGTCTCCAGCTCGGCCAGCTTGAAGGGGCGGAAGGGGTCCACGCCCTGCCAGGGGCCGGGGCCGAAGTAGCCGACGGCACGCAGGAGTTGGCGGTAGAAGCAACTCTCGGCGGCGAGGAAGGGGAGGGAGAACCAGGAGCGGCCGGCGTAACGGCGTACGTTCCAGGTGTCCCACCAGTCGTCGTCGGCCGGTGGTTCGACGGTCCCGTGGAGAGTGTTCTGCAGCAACTCGTCCAGGGCTCGGCGCTGTTCGGGGCCGTAGGGGGTGGCGTCCTGGACCTTGCGGATGAGGGCGGGGTGCCGTTCGGCGAGGACGCCGTGCGGGAAGGAGGCCGGGTCGTCGCCGCGGATGACGGGGGCGGGGGCGGGGGCGGGAACGTCAGGCATGGTCGTGGGTTCCTCCCGGAGCGGCGGGGCCGGAGGGTGTTCGGGGCGGGAGTTCCACCTTCTTCAGCTGCTCGTCGAGTTGCTCGTCGAAGCCTGCCTCGGTCCATACGTACTTCTTGAACTGGTCCGTCGTCAGCGGGCCCGGCCATGGGCTGCCGGTGGGGTAGAACACGGACTCGCAGGCAGCGCAGTAGTGGGCGGGTTGCCACAGATGGTCGGCTCGGGGCAGCCCCGCCGCGACGGCGGCGCGTTCGCGGGACTCGCCGCGGATCACCCAGAGGGTACCGACGCAGAGGAGGACGGCCAGGACCGCGCCGCCGGCCGTGAAGAGGGGCCTGTCGTCCTGTACGCCGTTGTAGGCAAGGCCCGCGCCGACGCCGGCCAGGGCCATGCCTTCCAAGAAGTGCATGAAGCTGTCGAATCTCGAATCGGCGCCCGGTGCCTTCGCCAGCCGGTCGGACAGACCAGAGATCGGGGAGTCGGGAGCGGCGCAGGCATCGGGGACCGTGCGCACGGACGAGCCGGAGGCCCCGCAGCGGGGGCACACCACCAAGGCTGGGGCTCCGCCGGATTCCTCGGCCGGTCCCCCGACCCGCCCCGCGGCCGGCCCGGATCCCTCGAACTTCTCTGACGACATACGCATACGCTAACGCCCGACGTACATGCGCC
>NZ_JBHVDX010000119.1:0-30364 GCF_042802555.1 Streptomyces sp. NPDC057474
CCGGCCCTGGGGTGTCGCTCGGGGGCGGTGGGATTGCGCGGGCCGTCAGGCTACCTTGACGTCAAGGTAGCCTGACGAGACACTCGGCTCATGTCGACGACACCTGATGACCTCGACGGCCGGTTCACCTTGCTGACGGCGGTGGCGCGCTATGACGTGCTGCGGACGCGGGAGGCCCTCGCGGGGCCGGGTGACGAGGATGAGGATGAGGACGAGGGCGAGGGCGCGGGCGCGGGCGGGCCGGGCGATCCGGAGGGTGCGCCGTTGGCCCGTGGTGAGGCGCTGGAGTTGCTCGCGCTGGGTGAGGTGATCGCCCGTAAGGCTCTCTACGGGCGCCAGCTGTCCGTTCGCTCCGCTCGGCGGGTTGGGGCGTCGTGGTCCCAGATCGGCGCCGCCCTGGGCACCACCAAGCAGGCGGCCTGGGAGGCCCACAAGCGGTGGATCGACGAGCAGGCCGAGCGTGACGACGACCCAGGCCACTGGGGCTGGGACGAGGACGCCATCGCGGCGCCACACGCGCTCGCCGGTGAGCCCGGTGAGCCCGGTGGCCCCGGTGAGGGCGAGGGGCCGGAAGGGCGGGAAGGGCGGGAGGGGCGGGAGGGCAAGGGCGTATGAGCGTCGCGATCGAGCAGGCGGCGGCCGGATCCACGATCCGCCCCTTCCATCTCGACATCCCCCAGGTTGCCTGGACGACCTGGCCGTACGGCTCACGGAAGGGGCACGGGCTCGGGAACCTTCACGCCCCTGTGCCGCGTCCGACCGCACAGTGAGGTGCGGATTCCGTGTGCGGCGGACATCATGGACGCGAAGGCATCCGGGGGGTGGATCGCCCTCAGAAGGGGGCAGGGGGCCCATGGCGCAGGCGTTGGAGAGCAGCGACCCTCGGCAGGTGGGGCCGTACCGGATCGTGGGCCGCCTCGGCGCGGGTGGGATGGGGCGCGTCTACCTCGGCCTGTCGCCGGGCGGCCGTGCGGTCGCCGTCAAGACCATCCGACCCGAACTGACCTACGACCCCGAGTTCCGTCAGCGTTTCGCCCGGGAGGCGGCGGCCGCCCGGGCCGTCAGCGGAGCCTTCACGGCCGCGGTCGTCGACGCGGATCCGTACGGGGACCCGCCGTGGCTCGCCACCGTCCATGTCGCGGGCATCTCGCTCGACGACACCATCGCGCGCCACGGACCGCTGCCCGAGTCCTCGGTGCTCGCCCTGGGAGCCGGCCTGAGCGAGGCGCTCCAGGCCATTCACACCGCGGGCCTCGTCCACCGGGATCTGAAGCCCTCCAACGTGCTGCTGGCCCCGGACGGCCCCAAGGTGATCGACTTCGGGATCGCGATCACCGCAGGATCGAGTTCGCTGACCCGCAGCGGCGCCGTCATCGGTACCCCCGCGTTCATGTCGCCCGAGCAACTGACGGGTGGCCGGGCCGGTACGGCCGCCGATGTGTTCGCCCTCGGTGGGGTACTCGTCTTCGCCGCCACCGGCGAGGGTGCCTTCGGGTCCGGTCCGTCGCTCGGTGTCGGCTTCCGCGTGGTCCATGACGAGCCGAGCCTGTCCGCCGTCCCCGCAGGGCTGCGTGCCCTTCTCGGCCGTTGTCTCGACAAGGTTCCGGCCCGCCGGCCCACCGTCGCGGAACTGCTCGCCGAGTTCGCCGGCCGTATCCTCCCGGCGCCCGAAGCTGAGTACAGCACGGACACCGTGACCCTCGCTCTCCACGGCGGAGCCTGGCTGCCCGCATCCGTGGCCTCCTCGGTGCGGCGCGCCGGGGAGAGGGGCGGGACGCTGGTGCCGGAGGTGACGAACGCACCGGAGGTGTCGGGGGCGGCAGAGGTGCGGCAGCACGGTACGCGGACTGCGACAGCCGGGGGCGGGATGGACCCCCGAGTTCCCGCGGACCCCCGCCTTCCTGCGGACCCCCGCTATTCCGGTGTCGGCGCTCCCGCTTCCGGTCCCGTACCAGCGGGCGGTCCGCCCACCTGGATCGACGGGCGATCACCATCGCGGCCGGAGCAACCGGAGCAACCGGAGCAACCGGAGCAACCGGAGCAACCGGAGCAACCGGAGCAACCGGAGCAACCGGAGCAACCGGAGCCCTCGCAGCCGACGTCCAGGCCGGCCGACGAAGCGGACCGTGACGCCGGTGCGCCGACCCGCCGCCGGGTGCTGGCCGCGCTCGCCGGAGTGGGTGGCGTCGCCGCCGTGGGCGTGGGCACGTACCTGCTGGGGCGTGGTGAGGAGGACCCCGACGAGGGCTCGGGCGGCAACGACACCCTGAAGGACCCGGACGGCGTGCCGGCCCCGGGAAAGCTGAGATGGAGGCGCGGCACCGGAGGCCCGGTGGCGCCCGCGCTCCTCGCCGTGGGCGGGCTGGTGTACGCCGGCAGCAAGGACGGGAGCATGTACGCCCTGGACGCCGAGACCGGCAAGCCGCGCTGGCAGTTCGGCACGGGCAACGGCGTCTACACCTGTCCCGCCGTGGCCGGTGGTCTGGCCTACTTCGGCAGCGCGGACTATCACCTCTACGCCGTCGAGGTGAAGACCGGCGAGCAGCGCTGGCAGTTCAGCGCCGGTGGAGAGGTCAACTCCTCGCCGGTGGTCGCCGGGGGTGTGGTCTACGCGGGCAGTGACGACGCGCGGTTGTACGCCGTGGACGCCCGTTCCGGCGACCGGAAGTGGACGTTCGCCGCCGAGGGCCGGATCCGTTCCTCCCCGGTCGTCGCATGGAACAAGGTCTACGTCGGCAGCGAGGACTCCCGGCTCTACGCCGTCGACGTGGCTACCGGCGAACGCCGCTGGGCCTTCGAGACCGACGGCGACGTCAAGTCCTCACCGGCGGTCGCCGACCGCACCGTCTATGTGGGCAGCTACGACGGCAACCTGTACGCCGTCAACTGCGACACCGGCGAACTCCGCTGGACCTTCGCCACCCGGGGCGGAGTGGGCTCCTCGCCGGTCGTGTCCGGCGGAGTCGTCTACGTCGGCAGCGACGACGGCAACCTGTACGCCGTCGATGCCCTCACCGGGCAGCAGAAGTGGAAGTTCACCGTCGGTGCCGTCGTCTACTCCTCACCGGCCGTCCTCGGCGACGCCGTGTACGTCGGCAGCAAGAACGGCAGCCTCTACGCCGTACGAACGGACACCGGCAAGTCCCTGTGGACGTACCGCACCGGCGCGGACATCCGCTCCTCGCCCACGGCGACCGACGGCACGGTCTACGTCGGCAACGACAGCGGTACGGTTTTCGCGGTCAACCGCTGAACGACGCCGCCCAGGGGAGAACCGAAACTGGAGCGCGTGCGCACCGGGTTACGGGCCGTCGTCTGGGACGAAGGGCTGGGCGGCGCGCAGGAGACGGTCACGGGCGGGGGAGGGGAGGGTGGTGGGGGCGGCCCTTCCGGGTTGCTGGGGATACGGCGTCGGGTCGCGGCCTTGGACGGCGTGTTCACCGTGACCAGTCCCGTCGGGGGACCGACCATGGTCGCCGTGGAGCTGCCGTACGTGTGGTGAGGTGATGGGGGTCGACGGGCGGCGTGATGCGCCCTCTCCCCCTCCGCGCTCTCCCCTCCGCGCTCTCCCCTCCGCGCTCTCCCCTCCGCCCACTCGCCCTTCCGCCTCTCCCCATCCCATCCGTCTTTCCGCCAGTGCACACGCGACGGGATCTCCCCCGACAGGCGGTCGGAGGGGAAAGTAGGAGTAAGTGGGGAGCGGGGAGCGGGGGAGAGCGGTGGGTGAGGAGAGGAACGGGTCGTGATCGAGGCGGAGTTGAAGGCCCGGGTCCGCGCGCCGGAGGCGGTCGCGCGGGCGCTCGACGAGCGGGCCGAGGGGAGGTCCGAGACGTACCAGGACACGTATTACGACCTGCCGGACGGCAGCCTGGGCGCGCGGGACGAGGAGCTGCGGCTGCGGTTCCTGGTCGACCACGGCACGGGTGACCGGCGGACCCTGCTCACGTTCAAGGCGGCGGCGGTGGACGAGGCGTCCGGTTCGAAGCCCGAGTACGAGACGCGGGTCGGGGACTCGCAGATCGCGCACGCCATCCTGGAGCACCTCGGCTATGCGCCGGCGATCGTGTTCGAGAAACGCTGCCGCAGCCACGCCTTCGAGGCGTACGGGCGACGGATGCTCGCCACCCTCGTACGGGTCCCCGAGCTGGACGGCACGTTCCTGGAGATCGAGGCCCTGGTCCAGGAGGAAGCCGAGGTCACCGGGGCCCTCGACGACATCCGCGCGGTGCTCGGCGAGCTGGGCATCGCGCCGGAGGACCTCACGCGCGAGCTCTACACGGAGGCGGTGGCGGCTGCCCGCCGTACTCCGCCCTAGTCAATGAGGGCGCACAAACACCTGGGGCCGGAATCCTCATCGGATTCCGGCCCCAGGCCTTCAGTAGCGGGGACAGGATTTGAACCTGCGACCTCTGGGTTATGAGCCCAGCGAGCTACCGAGCTGCTCCACCCCGCGTCGTTGAAACCAGTGTACGCCATCTGCGGGACCCCACGCACACGGGTTTATGGCGACTGCCGATCACCGCGGTTTCACCCGGTCGCCCAAACGTTTGTTAGGTGCGCTGCCCAAACGTTTGGTAGGTCACGAGCCAAGTGCCGATCAGCCGACCAAATGGTTGTTAGGCACCTTCGCCCGCTCCTCGTACTCCGGCAGTACGACGACCTCGGCCCCCTCCGCCGAGAGCACCGCGTTGCCGACGGCGGCGTCCTCGACGAACGTGTCCGGCTCGCGCCAGGCCGTGACGACGCGGCGAACGCCCGCGTCGAGGACGAGCCGGGCGCAGGGCGCGGGGCGGGAGGCGCGGCGGGCGCACGGTTCCAGGCTGCTGTAGACCGTGGCGGAGGCGAGGCGCGGGTCGGTGGGATCGAGCTTGGCGAGGGCGGCCTCCTCGGCGTGGGCCACGGGGTCGCCGCTCTCGCGGGAGTGGCCGCGGGCCAGTTCCCTACCGTCCTCGGCGACCACGACCGCCCCCACGCTGAACGCGGTCCGCGAGGGTGGGCATTCGGCGGCCAGGTCGCAGGCCAGTGCCAGCCAGTGCCGGTCGGCGGGGGAGACGGCCGGTCCGGTGCCGGGGACGGTGGGGACGTACCGGATGAGGACGACGTCGCCGACCGGCCGGGTCTCCAGGAGCCGCAGCCGGCTCTTCGGCCCCCCGGGATACGCGCCCGTCCCGAACAGCCGCGGCGCCCCCGCCTCGCCCACGAACACCGGTGCGACCGCCAGCTGCACCTCGTCCGCGAGCCCCTGCTGGAGCAACTGGGTGTGCACGCGCCCGCCGCCCTCCACCATGAGGCGTCGGATGCCGCGTACGTCGCCGAGGTGGTCGAGGAGGGCGGGCCACGCCAGGTCGGGGCCGACGGATACGACGTCCACGCCGTTCGGCCCGGCCGGCAGGCCCAGCCCGCGCAGCCGCGCCGCGCCCCTGTCCGTCGTGTACACGACCTTCTCGCCGCCCGTGTGCCAGAACTGGGCCGCCGGGTCGAGATCTCCGGACGCGCTGACCGTGACCTTCAGTGGGTACTCCGGATCCCCGGCGGCGACGCGGGCCGCGCGGCGTTCGGGGGAGTTGACCAGCAGCCGGGGGTTGTCGGTGCGCAGGGTTCCGGCGCCGATCAGGATGGCGTCGCTCGCCGCGCGCACCTCGTCGACCCGGTCGAAGTCGGCCGGACCTGAGAGCAGCAGCCGCTCGGGCCCGGTGTCGTCCAGGAAGCCGTCGAGGGAGACGGCGGCGGACAACAGGACGTAGGGCTGGGGCATGGACGCGCTCCCTGGCGGTGACGGTGACGATGGAGGATGAGGCGGCGGTGACTACGGCGGTGGTGGATGAGGCGGCGGTGACTACGGCGGTGGTGGAGGAGGCCGCCGTCGTCGGCGGTGGGGCAGTCGGCGGTGGGCTTGGTTCAAGTTTTAAACAATAACTACACTGTACGTATGACGACCCGCTGGCTCACCCCCGAGGAACAGCGTGCCTGGCGTGCCTACGTGGCCGCGAGCTTGCTCCTGGAGGACGCGCTCGACCGGCAGCTTCAGCAGGAGGCCGGCCTGCCGCACCTCTACTACTCCGTGCTGTCCGCCCTCTCCGAGGCGCCGGATCGCCGGATGCGGATGACTGACCTCGCCAAGCACCTGAAGATCACGCGCAGTCGGCTGACGTACGCCGTGACCCGGCTGGAGAAGGACGGCGTGGTGCGGCGCGAGGACTGCCAGTGGGACAAGCGGGGCAGTGTCGCCGTGCTCACCGACGAGGGCATGGCCTTGCTGGAGCGTACGGCGCCGGGCCATGTCGAGACGGTCCGCAAGGCAGTCTTCGACCACCTCAGCCCCGAGCAGATCGGCCAGTTCGAGGAGATCTGCGCGGCCATCGCGACGGCGATCCAGGGCGGGGACCCGCGGGCGACGGCCGGCTCCGACGACCTGCCGTGGCGCCGCCGTGCGTGCTCGTCGAGTCAGCCGGGTCAGTAGCGGGCTCTCCGTAATCCATCGGCGGCCCTCCGGCAGCTCCCCGATGGCCATCAGGCGGCAGCCTTCCGCACGGTTCCCGTGTCCGCGGGAATGTGACGCATGTCCGCGGGAATGTGACGCATCCCCAATCATGTTGCTTGAAATTTGAAGCACGGGTTAGAGTCGCTGCGAGCGCTGTGCTTCAGTTTTGAAGCACAGCGACACCCCGTACCAGGACCGGAGAACCCGCATGCCCGACTTTCCCGCTGCCACCCCGCGTGCCCGCGTCCGGGTACCGCTGCGTTTCCACGACGGCTACGACGTCGACGCCGAACTGGTCACCTTCCACGGCCTCGTCGACGGCCAGGAGCACGTGGCGATCGTCCTCGGCGACCCCGCTCCCGGAACGGCTCCCCTGGTCCGGCTGCACTCCGAGTGCCTGACCGGCGACGTGTTCGGCTCGGCCCGCTGCGACTGCGGTCCGCAGCTGCGCGAGGCGGTGGAGCGGATCGCCGACCGCGGTGGTGTCCTCCTCTACCTCCGTCAGGAGGGCCGGGGCATCGGCCTCTACAACAAGCTCGACGCGTACGCCCTCCAGGACCAGGGCCTCGACACGTACGAGGCGAACGCGGCGCTCGGACTGCCGGAGGACGCCCGCGACTACACGGCGGCGGCCCAGATGCTGGGTGCCCTCGGCATCGACGAGCTGGACCTGCTCTCCAACAACCCCGACAAGGCGCAGCAGCTCCGCGACCTCGGCGTCGGCGTCCGCCACCGCGTCCCCACGGGCGTCTTCACCACCGCCCACAACGTCCGCTACCTCCGCGCGAAGGTCCTCCAGACCCAGCACACGCTTCCCTTGCCGGAGCTGACCGGACTGACGGGACTGACTGCGGGCTGAGCCCTGGTGGGAACGGAACCGAGGGGAACGAAGGCGAGGGGCAAGGGAGACGGGGAGACGAGGCAGGAACGGGACGGACAGTGGCCGGGAGCCGCGGGCAGGCGAGAGCCGACGGCCGGCCTCACCGGCCCCGGTAACCACAACCGGCCCCGCGACACTCCGGCCGCCACCCGCCACCCGCCACCTGCCACCTGCCACCCGCCACCCGTCGGCCGCCACCCGCCACCTGCCACCTGCCACCCGTCGGCAGCCGGCCGCCACCCGCCGGCAGCGGCGCACCCGCCCACCGACCGGAGCAACTCCGCCGCGTGACCCGCCCGTCGGCCGGAACGGTTTCCGGCCCGGCCCTCATCAGCCCACCGGCCGCACCGGCTCTCCGCCCCTCCATCAGCACACCCGGCTCTCCGCC
Source organism: Streptomyces sp. NPDC057474 (assembly GCF_042802555.1). Classification (NCBI taxonomy): domain Bacteria; kingdom Bacillati; phylum Actinomycetota; class Actinomycetes; order Kitasatosporales; family Streptomycetaceae; genus Streptomyces; species Streptomyces sp. NPDC057474. The sequence continues at coordinate 7,750 of NZ_JBHVDX010000119.1, forward strand.
CTGCACTCGCCCGTCGGCCGGACCAGTTCTCTCTCCCCCTCAGCCGCCCACCGGGCCGGACCGGCCCTTCACCGCCCCCGCCCCCGCCCCCGCTCCCACCCCGTCAATAGCCCACTCGGCCCCGCCGAGTAGCCCCGTGCTCCACCCCCGGAAACCCTGTATCCGTGGGGCAGCGAGAGGGGGTGGAGGGTGTGAGAGAGCCGGGTGGGCGGCGGTTCTCGTACGCCCGTACGCTCGCCCGCGTCATTCCCGTCCTCCTGATCGCCACGGGCCTCTTCTACGACCACTTCACCCCGCGCGAGTTCACGGCGGTCCCCTTCTTCACCGCGGCGCCCCTTGTGGCGGCCCCGCTCTTCTCACTGCACGGCACGGTGATCACCGGCGTCGCCTCGGTCGCCGGCATCACCGCCGTACGCCTCCACTACGGCGACACAAGCCACGTGGACGCGATCACCGAGATCGCCACGGTGGCCACCGTGGCCGTACTTGCCGTACTGATCAACCGCCTCGTCCGCCGCAGTGACGCCCGGCTCGCCACCGCCCGCGAGATCGCCGAGGCGGCGCAGCGGGCCGTACTGCCGGTGCCGCAGGAGCGGATCGGCGGGCTGGAGATCGCCGCGCGGTACGAGGCGGCGCAGGCGGAGGCGTCGATCGGGGGCGATCTGTACGCGGTGCAGGACTCGCCCCACGGCGTACGGCTGATCGTGGGCGATGTGCGCGGCAAGGGGCTGGGGGCGGTGTCGGCGGTGGCGGTGTTGATCGGCGCGTTCCGGGAGGCGGCCGAGCAGGAGTCGACGCTCGAAGCGGTCGCCCAGCGGCTGGAACGGGCGCTGGCGCGGGAGGCGACGCGGCGGGAGACCGCGCGACGGGACGCGGCCGTGGAGCACGAGGGGTTCGTCACGGCCGTCCTGGCGGAGTTCCCGCACGGCGCCGGCCGCGCCCGGATCGTCAACCGAGGCCACCCGTCACCCCTGCTGCTGTACGCCGACGGCACCCTGTGCACCCTGGGCGCCCCGCAGCCCGCGCTCCCGCTCGGCATGGAAGACCTGGGCACCTGGCCCGACCGCGCGGAAGAGACCGGATTCCCGCCCGGCGCCACGCTGCTCTTCTACACCGACGGCCTCTCCGAGGCGCGGGACGCGCGCGGCGTCTTCTACGACCCGGCCGAGCGCCTGTCCGGCCGTATCTTCTCCGCCCCGCGCGCCCTGTTGACGACCCTCGCGGAAGAGGTACGCCGACACACGGGCGACCGTACGACGGACGACATGGCCCTCCTGGCGGTCCGCCGCCCCTGACGCCCATGTGTTTCGTGTGGCTGCCCGCACGTCTCTCTCACATCTCTCACGATCGATATCACCGAGCGTGTCCGTTCGACCGTCCTCCGTATAACAACTGACGTACCGTCAGGATATTTGTTACTCCTGAGGAAAGGTCAACTCGCCCGTCTTCCGCCGCTCATGACCCGTAAAGTCCAGCGCGAAAGCCGGAACGATCATTCGGAACAGCTTGGAATGGAGTACTCGCGTCTATTAACGTTCGATAACGCAGCGCGGTCGTCCCAGCCGTCACAAGAGACGGCTCCGTGCTCACGCGCCGAATCCCGCAAGGGAACCGGGGAACCACCACCCTGGGGTGAATCGCACGGAAACCGTCGTGGCAGTACGCACGACCGGTTTACGCGCGTAGGAGACCTTCCTGCTCCGAACCCGTCAGCTAACCCGGTAGGCGAGAAGGAAGGAAGGAGCACGCCCACGTGGCGTCGAACCGGTCCGCGACCGAAGCCCCGTTCGTACCGAGCCAACGCGACGGCGAGAGCCAGACGTTCGGCTACGGCAGCTACAACAGCGACAACGAGGGCCCCTGGCAGGAGTGGAATCCCAGCGAGGAGACCACTCGCCCCGTTCGCGGCCGGCACCGCGTCGCCAAGCCGCGCGGTGGACTCGCCCGTGGCGGACTGGCCCGCAGCTCCACGGTTCTCGGCGTCGGTGTCATAGCCGCCGTCGGCGGCGCCGGTATGGCCAGCGCGCAGTCCGGCAAGGCCCCGGTGTCCATATCGATGCCCGACATGCCGAACGTCGGCTCGGTCTTCGAGGACGAGGCCGAGGAGCCGGAGCCGGAGGCCTCCAGGTCCCCGCTCAGCAGCGCCGGCCTGAGCGCCGCCGACACCGAGCAGGGCACGGCGGACGCCGGCGAGGCGCTGCGCGCCCGCATCATGGCGCAGGCCGAGTCCCAGCAGGACGCCTTCGACAAGGCCGCCGCCGAGGCCGCCCAGACCGCCGCCGCGGACAAGGCCGCCGAGCAGGCCGCCAAGGAGAAGAGGGAAGCCGAGGCCAAGGAGGCCGCCGCCAAGAAGAAGGCGGCCGAGGAAGCCGAGCAGAAGAAGGAAGCCGAGCGCCTCGCGGCCCTCGCCAAGCAGTTCACGCTTCCGACCTCCTCGTACACCCTCACCTCCACCTTCGGCCAGGCCGGCCCCTACTGGTCCTCCGGCTACCACACCGGCCTCGACTTCGCCGCCCCCACCGGAACCCTCATCAAGGCTGTCCACAGCGGCACCATCACGCAGGCCGGCTACGAGGGTTCCTACGGCTACAAGACCGTCCTCACCCTCGATGACGGCACCGAGATCTGGTACGCCCACCAGTCCTCCATCGGCGTCAGCGTCGGCCAGAAGGTCGCCACCGGCGATGTCATCGGCCGTGTGGGCGCCACGGGTAACGTCACCGGCGCCCACCTCCACATGGAGGTCCATTCCGGCGGCTCCGCCAGCGGCATCGACCCGGCGGCGTGGCTGCGCAGCAAGGGCCTGAACCCGTAGAGCCGGTGAGAGCCGGTGTGAGAGCCGCTTAGAACCAGCAACTCCCGCAGGGCAGGGCCGTTGGGCCCGCAGACCCCGGCATGACGAACGCCGCGTAAGTCCGTGAGGATCGCGCGGCGTTCGTCGTGCCGGGGCAGGGCAGGGCCGGGCAGGTTCGGAGGACGGGTCAGGTCGGGCGGCGGGCCAGGGCGGGCGGACCGTTGGACGGGCGGGCCGTCGAGAGGGAGGCCGCACGAGCCGTTGGCCGAGTGGCACGCACCGTTGGCCGGGACTACGCGCTGTTGGCTGGGCCGAGCGCGCCGCTGCCGAGAACCGCACGCGCCCTCCTCCCTCCCCCCTCCCCCTCCCGTGGTCCCTCTCCCTCCCCTCCTCCCCCTCCCTCTCCCCGCCCAGTGGCTTCACGCACTGTTCACGCTGGGGCGGAATGCGGGCGTCCGCCTCGCCGGTTGACGTTGGACATGACTTCTCTTCGAAAGCTGGGCACGTCCGACATCGAGGTCTTCCCGCTCTCCCTCGGCGGCAATGTCTTCGGCTGGACCGCAGACGAGGCACAGTCCTTCGCGGTCCTCGACGCCTACGCGGCCGCCGGCGGCAACTTCGTCGACACGGCCGACTCCTATTCGGCGTGGGTCGAGGGCAACAAGGGCGGTGAGTCCGAGGAGACCATCGGCAAGTGGGTCAAGTCGCGCGGCAACCGGGCCGACGTGGTCATCGCGACCAAGGTGAGCCAGCACCCCGAGTACCAGGGCCTGACGGCGGCCAACATCAAGGCCGCGGCCGACGCCTCCCTCGCCCGCCTCGACACGGACTACATCGACCTCTACTACACCCACTTCGACAAGCCCGAAGTGCCCGTCGAGGAGATCATCACCGCCCTCGACGACCTGGTGAAGGCCGGCAAGGTCCGCGCGCTAGCCGCGTCCAACATCACCTCCGAGCGCCTGAAGGCCTCACTGGACTTCTCGGCCGCCGAAGGACTGGCCCGCTATGTGGCGATCCAGCCCCACTACAACCTGGTCTCCCGGGACACCTACGAGGGCTCCCTCCAGGCAGTCGCCGCCGATTACGGCCTCTCCGCCGTCCCGTACTTCGCCCTCGCCAAGGGCTTCCTCACGGGCAAGTACCGCCCCGGCACGACGGTCGACAGCCCCCGGGCCGCAGGTGCAGGGGCCTACCTCGAAACCCCGGCCGGCCCCCGTGTCCTCACCGCGCTCGACGAAATCGCCGAGTCCCGCGGCGCCGCGCACGCCACTGTCGCCCTCGCCTGGCTCGCCGCGCAGCCGACCGTCGCCGCGCCGATCGCCTCCGCGCGCACCCTGGACCAACTCCCCGCCCTCCTCGCCCTCGCCGACCTCACCCTCACCCCCGAGGAGCTGAACCGCTTGACCGAGGCCTCTGCGTAGGCCCCTACCCCGAGCCCGGCACCGTACGCTGGGGCCGGGCGGAGGTGGGTCACGCTCACCGGCGCTTGCCGGGTGGGGCTGAGCGGGGTCCAACAGCACGCGAACCGCTAGTACCGATACGGGTTGTACGAGGGATACGGCGCCATCCCGTGAACCACCGGCTGCGGGTAGGCCGACCCGTACCCATACCCGTACCCGCCGTACTCGTACCCGTACCCGTACTTCGGCCCAACCTCCCGCCCCGCATACCCCATGGCCGGCCGAGCCGACTCCCGCCGCCGCCACAGCTCGAACAACAGCTCCCGCTCCCGCAGCGCGAAGTCACCTCCGGCCCGCCCCCGCCGCCCCCGATGGCGCAGGAACGCCAACTGCGTCGCGTACGCCTCGTACTCCGCGACGGACCGAGCCCCCGCCTTCCCGAGGTGATGCGCCGCATACTCCCGCGCCACCCGCCGAGCCCGCATCGAGCCCAGCACATACGGCTCAGCCGGCGTCAACCATCCCGCGGCCGCATACGCCGGCAACTCCTCCCGCACGGTCCGCAACTCCCGCTGCCGAGCCCAGATCACCAACCACGTCAGCAACCCGAACGCCGGCACCATGAACGCCGCGTACACCGCGAAGAACCCGTACTCCCCGAACGTTGCCGACCCGTTCCAGACCGCGTGCATCCCCATGGCGAGCAACAGCCCACCCACCGGCACGACGACCCGCCGCCCCCGCTGCCACTCCGCGGAGAACGCCGCGATCCCGAACCCGATCCCCGTCAGCACGGTGAACAGCGGATGCGCGAACGGCGACATGATCACCCGCACGAAGAACGTGGCCGCGGTGACCGACGCCAGCCCACTCCCCCCACTGAGCTGATCCGTCCCGAAAGCGGTCCCCAGATACAGAATGTTCTCGGTGAACGCGAACCCGGTCGCGGTGAAACCCGCGATCACCACCCCGTCCACGATCCCGGTGAAGTCCCGCCTCCTGAACAGAAAGACGAGTAAGACCGCCGCGGCCTTGGCGGTCTCCTCCACCACCGGCGCTATGACGGTGGCGCCCAGGGTGTCGGCATGCGAGGGGTCCGCGGTGGCCGTAGCTATCCACCGAGTCGCAAAACTGTTCGCCACGATGGCTATCAGCGCCGCCGCACACGCCCCCCAGGCGAACGCGAACACCAGGTTCCTCCAGGGCCCGGGCTCCACCCGGTCCAGCCACCGGAACGCGGCCATGAGCAACGGCACGGGCAGCACCGCGAGCCCCAGCCCGACGAGAAACCCCTCCGTGCCGGTCTGTTCACGGACGAGCGCGAGGATGACGAGCCCGGAGACCCCGAGCAGCCCTATCAGCGCCCCGTACTTGACGCTCTTCCGCTGCCACCAGCGCGTGGGCCTGAACACATACCCACCGGCGGGGCCGCTGGGGTGCGTCGGGTAGGGGGGACTGGTGGCCATTGCATTGACCCTAACGAGGGATGGGCGCCGCCCGCGACGGCGCGTGGTACGGCCCGCCGGACTGCACCCGCCGATCCGGCAAGCCGGAGTCTGCCCGCCGAACCGCGCCCGCCGGACTGTGAACGACGGCCTTCAGACGCCTGTGGGGGGTTGTTCGGATTCCTGCATCTGCATCTGCATCTGCATCTGTTCCTGCTCCTGCTCACGCTGCTGTACGCGGCGAAAGAGCAGATCGTTCACCACATGACCCTTGTCCAGTCCCTGCCCCTCGAAACGGGTCAGCGGCCGGAAGTCCGGACGTGGCGCGAACCCGCCGTCGGCCCGGGTGTTCTCGAACTCCGGATGCGCGGTCAGCACGTCCAGCATCTGCTCGGCGTACGGCTCCCAGTCCGTCGCACAGTGCACGATCGCCTCCGGTCTGAGCCGTGACGCGACGAGCGTGAGGAATTCCGGTTGGATCAGCCGCCGCTTGTGGTGCCGCTTCTTCGGCCAAGGGTCGGGGAAGTACACGCGCAGCCCGTCCAACGAGTCGGGCGTGAGCATCTCCCGCAGCAGAATGATCGCGTCCCCGTTCGCGACCCGCACATTGGACAGACCGTCCCGGTCGGCGAGATTCAGCAGGTTCCCCTGGCCCGGCGTGTGCACATCCACGGCGAGCACATTGGTGTCCGGATCGGCGGCGGCCATCCGCGCGGTCGCCTCTCCCATCCCGAACCCGATCTCCAGCACGACGGGCTTCTCGTCCCCGAACAGCTCGACGAGATCCAGCGCCCGCCCATCGATATCGAGGCCCCACTTGGGCCACAACCGCTGCAAGGCGTCCGCCTGCCCGGCCGTCACCCGACTCCGCCGAGGCTGAAAACTCCTGATCCGCCGCTCGAAATGCGAACCGGCGGGATCCGCCTTCGGCCCATCGGGAAATCGCGGCTCACCCTTGGCCCGGGCATGCCGAGGGGAGGCACCGGAGGTGCGGGGCTCAGGGGTATTGGCAGAGTCAGACACAGTGCCCCGATTTTACGACTCCCCCAAGCCCCCGCAGCCTGCCCCAGGGTCTCAACCGCCGCGCGACCCCCGCCCCAGCCGCAGCCTGCCCGGCGTCACCACGCGCAGCTGCGGGCAGTCGTGCCGTCAGGGGCGATGGGGGTCCCTCCCGCTCAAGCGAAGCGTGAGGGCGGGCGGGCGCAGCGGCACCCGGCGAGCGCCGGCGGGCGCCGGCGGGCGCCGGCGGGCGAAATCCACCTGCGGGCGACGTCGGTCAGCTTGGTGGTACGGCGGTGTGCGTCCGCGGTGGCGGCGGAGCGGGCCCCGGCCAGCCCGAGCCGCCGGGCGCTTCTCGGCCGAGCGCCCGTCACACCCCGGCCAACGCGGCCAGCGCCCGCCGAGCCACCTCCCTACCGATCGGCAGCGAAGCCGTAGCCGCAGGCGAAGGCGCGTTCAGCACATGCACCGCCCGCGCCCCCTCTCGAACCAGAAAGTCGTCGACCAGCGTCCCGTCCCGAAGCACGGCCTGCGCCCGCACCCCAGCCGCAGCCGGAACAAGATCCCCCTCCGAGATTCCCGGCAACAACCTCCGCACCGCCCCGGTGAACGCCTTCTTGGACACGGACCGCCGAAGCTCCCCCGCCCCGTACCGCCAGTGCCGTCGAGCTATCCGCCAGGATCCGGGCCACGCCAGCGTCGCCCCCAGCTCCCGTATCCGCACGGTCCCCCACCCGTACCCCTCGCGGGCCAGCGCCGGCACCGCGTTGGGCCCGATGTGGACGCCCCCGTCGATCCCCCGGGTCAGATGAACCCCGAGGAACGGAAACGCCGGATCGGGCACCGGATACACGAGTCCACGGACCAGCTCGGGCCGCGCCAGTTCGTAGTACTCCCCCCGGAACGGCACGATCCGCATGCCGGGCTCGTCCCCGGTCATCCGGGCCACCTCGTCGCAGTGCAGCCCGGCGCAGTTCACCAGGACCCGCCCCCGTACGACGTCACCGCCTCGGATCCGTACGGCCACCCCCAGCGAGGCCCGCCGGTCGATCCGCTCGACCTCGGCGCCGTACCGGATCTCGGCGCCGGACGCCCGCGCGAGCTGCCGGGCGACCCCCACGAAGTCACAGATCCCGGTGGTGCCGACGTGTATGGCCGCGAGCCCGCGCACCTCCGGCTCGTACTCGGCGATCTGGGCGGCGCCCAGCTCCCGCACCGGAATCCCGTTCTCCCGCCCGCGCTGCACGAGGGCGTGCAGCCGGGGCAGCTCCGACCGCTCGGTGGCGACGATCAGTTTTCCGGTGACGGCGTGGTCGATGCCGTACTCGGCGCAGAACTTGACCATCTCGGCGGCGCCCTTGACCGCGTACCGCGCCTTCAGCGACCCGGGCCGGTAGTAGATCCCGCTGTGGATGACGCCGCTGTTCCGCCCGGTCTGATGCCGGGCCGGCCCCGGTTCCTTCTCCAGCACGGTGACCCGCGTGCCCGGCGCGGCCCGCGTGATCGCATATGCCGTCGACAGCCCGACGATCCCGCCGCCGACCACGAGCACATCACAGTCGTACGCGCCCTGCCTCCGCACGCGCCCCACCTCCCGACTCCGATAGTGCACTGCACCACTGACAATGCCCTCAAACCCGGAAGCCGTCTGCATGGCGCTGGTCACGTTCTCGATGCCGGGCGCCCAGGGCCGCGCCCCTCAAGGAGCGCGGGGCTCCATCGATACGCGGCTTCGCCGCGTGGGCGCGAGAAACGACGACGCACCCGCAGCCGCAAGATCACACAAACCCGGCAGACGGGTAGGCGTCCGGCAGCCAAGCGGAGCGCTTACGCAGGTGTCATCAAAAGCGGCCGCGCCCTCTCCCGCAGCTCAATCACCCGCGGCTCATCCCCATACGGCTCCAGCCGATGCAGCAGATCCTTCACATACTCGGTGGTGCGAGCCGAGGAGATGCGCCCCGCAACCTCCACCGCCCGTACCCCCTGCTCGCACGCCGCGTCGAGGTTGCCGGACTCCAGCTCGGCGACCGCCGAGACGACGAGCCGCAGCCCGTGCGAGCGTACGAACTCCTCCGTCGGCCGCGACAGCGCCTGTTCGGTGAAGCGGCGCACCTGACGCGGCGCCTTGAGGTCGTGGTAGCACTCCGCGGCGTCCGCGGCGAACCGGTCGTAGCCGTAGAACCCCAGCCAGGTCGGATCGCTGTCGCCGTCGCGCGCCCGCTCCAGCCACCCCTCGGCGGCCTTGAGAGCCGCCCCGGCGGCCACCGCGTCGCCCGCGCGCGCATGCGCCCTCGCCTCGACGAGCCGGAAGAAGCTCATCGTGCGCGCGGTGGCCAGCCCCCGGTTGCGTTCGAGCGCGGCCTGCGCGAGGTCGACGCCCTCGTCGCCGAAGCCGCGGTAGGTCGCCTGCAGGGACATCGTGGCGAGCACATACCCGCCCAGCGGCACGTCGGCCGCGGCCCGAGCGAGCCGTAGTGCCTGGATGTAGTACCGCTGCGCGGCCTCCTGCTGACCCGTGTCAAAAGCCATCCAGCCGGCGAGGCGGGTGAGTTCCGCGGACGCTCCGAACAGCGCGCGGCCCACCTCGTCGGAGTACGCCCCGAGCAGCAGGGGCGCCGCCTCGACCCGCAGACACTCCGGCACCATGGACGAACGCCAGTCGCCGCCTCCGTACTTGGAGTCCCAGCGCCTGGCGTCCTCGGCGGCCTCCCGCAACTTCTGCACATCGCTGTGGCCGACTTTCAGCGGCGACCCGGAGCCCTCCGCGGAGCCCGCCTCGCGCGCCACCGAACTGTCGGCCGGGGTTATCAGCCATCGTGAGGCGGGCGTTGCGTATGCGCTCACTGCGAACGATCCGGCGAGGGACTGCCAGATGCCGCCGGCGCCGGCGCGGCGGCCGGCGAGGTCGAGGCGGTACAGCTCTGTCGCCGCCCGCACCGCCTGTCCGACGTCACGGGGGAAGGCGAGGCCCACTTCGGGGGCGGGATCCGCGTCCGCCAGGCCGATCTCGTGGAGCGGCACCGGGCGGCCGAGTTTCTGGCCGACCGCGGCCGCGATGAGATGCGGCGCGGCGCCCTGGGGGACCATGCCCTTGGAGACCCACCGCGCCACCGAGGTCTTGTCGTAGCGAAGTGTCAACCCGCGTTGAGCGCCAAGATCGTTGACGCGACGCGCGAGTCCTGCGTTGCTGATTCCCGCGAGGGCGAGAACGGCGCCGAGCTTTTCGTTCGGCCCGCGTTGCTCCCTGGACATTGCGCCACCCCTCGAACAGACGGCTGCCGCGGCGGCATAGGCACGCGGCATTCGTAAACCCAGCGTAGTTCGCCGCATCCCAAGCGTTAAGGGGCCCAAATCCGGATGGCGGGATTGTGGTCCGTACGAAAGTGCGGGCAGAGTACGGAGTGTTGTCACGTGCTCCCGCTGTGTGGCCGTGCGCCTGTCCGTGCGCTCTTCTCCGGCCATCGGGGGAGCGGTTCCATGGTCGTGCGTGGGTCGGCCCGCTGTACTGGATCCAGTGGGCTGGGGGACACCGCCGCCTACATCCCCGCGGGCGGCGGACCGGTCCGGGAGGCGAACTCCGCCTCCCGGACTGTGCGTTGACGCTGTGTCGTCATCGGGGCCGGTACAGCGGGTGTGCCAACTTCGCCCTTCAGGGCCGATTTGGCCGAAAATCGTCGGTGGCCGTCGAGGGTGAATACCGCTCCGACCACGTGCGTTGAGGGCGCGTTAGGTGTTTTGGGGGAGCGTACCGGGGGCGCATTCACGTCGTAGACCCGGGGTCCACCTTTGTCGACTGCCCCTCTTCAAGAGGGACTTGAGGGTGTGACGGGGGAGCGCTCAAGGCGCCCCGGGGGCGCACTTGCCGGTGTGCAAGCCGTGCCACACGCCCTCCGACAAGCCTCCTTCGTGGCAGCATGGGAGCCGTTCGTGCGGTGCACCGGTTGTCCACAGCCTGTGGAGGCGTCGATGCGGTGGTTGGTGGGATGGAGCAGTACCGCCGCTGGCGCGCCCGTCTTCGGCTCGGTGGGCGCGACCGGACACGACGGTGAGACCGTGCACCCGGTCGGGTCCCACATCCTGTGGGGCGACCCCGACCCGCTGTGGGCCGTCGGCGACTGGCGCCCCGACGAGGTGCGCGTGGTGACGGCCGACGCCCAGACGAAGATCGCCGTCCTCGGCATCTGCGGCGCCTCCGACGAGCAGCTGCGCGTGGGCCTGTTCGCCGCCCGCGGCGGTGCCCTGCGCCACCTCACCGCCTGGCCGGGCAGCTACACCGCCGTCGTCCAGGTCGGCCGCCGGGTCACCGTCTGCGGCGACCTCGCGGGCGCGCGCCCGGTCTTCTACACCCCCTGGGCGGGCGGCACGGCGTACGCGACCGCCGCTCTCCCTCTCGCCGACCTCATCGAGGCCAACCTCGACTTCGGGCACCTGGCCGCCCTGCTCGCCGCCCCCGACGTACCGGACGCCCTCCATGACTCCACCCCGTACGACGGCGTGCGCCGCATTCCTCCGGGGCACACACTGATCCTGCGCGCCGGGGCACGCGAGATCGCCGGCTACGAGCCGGTCGCCTCCCTCGCCGTCGCCGCCCCCTCCGCCGACCCGGCCAGCGCGGTGGACGCCGTCCGCGACGCTCTCGTCGAGGCCGTACGGACCCGTCTGTCCGCCCCCCGGCACGTCCCGGACGTCGACCCCGGCCCGGTCCCCGGCATGGGCCCGGCCGAGCGCCGCGCCGCCCGCGGCATGCCCGTCCCCGGCATCGGCGCCGACGTCTCCGGCGGCCCCGCCTCCGGCACCCTGGCCCTGCTCGCCGCCGGCCTCCCCGGCGCCCCCGGCACGGTCCTCGGCCACGGCACGGGCGCCGGCGAACGCCTCCTCGCGGTCACCTTCAACGATCTGGCCACCTCCGGCCGCGAGACCGAACTGGAACGCGCGGGCACCCTGGCCGCCAATCCCCGCCTCCACCACGTGGTCGTGACCGGCGGCGAGGAGGTCCTGCCGTACGCCGACCTCGAAGTCCCTCTGACCGACGAACCGGGCCCCGCCCTGGTGACGGCCGCCCGCCACCGCGCCCGCCTCGCCTCCGGCAGCGCGGACCACTTCGCCGGCTACGGCGCCCGCCAGGCCCTGGACGCCCATCCCGCCCGCCTCGCCGACCTCCTCATGGACCGCAAACGCCGCCACCTGGTCCGCCCGGTCGCCGCCCTCGCCAGGGCGGACGGCTCGGTGATGGTCCCCGCGCGCGTCTACAGTGCCGCGCGGAAGCTGGCCCGCACCCCGTACCGCGCCGGCGTCGAAGTCCTCGCCAACCGCCTCATGCAACGCCGCTTCGAGGAACCCGGCGGCGCGGTGGGCGCTTCCCTGGCCGCCCTCACCTGGGCCAGACCGGGCCCAGCGGCCCGCTGGCTCACCGGCGAGGCCCTGGCAGAAGTATCGATTCGCCTGGGGGCGACGACGGGCCGCCCCAGCGTCGGCCCCGGCCAGCGCCCCGGCGACTTCCGCGCCCGTGCGGCCCTGGCCCGCCACGCGGCGGACCTGAGGGTCCTGGAGCAGGCGGCGGAGATCCGTTCCCAGCGCCTCCACACCCCCTTCCTCGACAACCAGGTCGTCCGCGCCTGCCGCGCCCTCCCCGAGGCCCTGCGCGTCCAGCCGGGCGCCCGCGCCGCCATCCTCCGTACGGTCCTGGAGGGCGCCGGCGTCACCGACCTCCCGCCCGGCTGGGGCGCCCCCTCGCACGCCACCTCCACCGCCGCCGCCCGCACCGGCCTCCGCGTGGCCGCCGACACCCTGATCACCCTCTTCGACACCCCTCTCTTGGCCCAGGCGGGCCTCGTCGAAGCCCGAGTGGTCCGCAAGGCCCTCCGAGCGGCCGCCGAGGGCGAACCCCTCCCCCTGGACGGCCTCGCCGACCTGGTCGCCCTGGAACTCTGGCTACGCCGCCTTCTCTCCCGCCGCGGCACCTGCTGGACAGGCACCCCGGCAAGACAACGCGCGGTACCGGCCGGCATCACTCCCCAGAGGGGCGCGCTGGGCGCGGGGGCGACGGTGAGACGGGCGTAGTCCCGAATGGGGCGCGTTGGGCGTGAGGGGGGACGGTGAGACGGGCGTAGTCCCGAATGGGGCGCGTTGGGCGTGAGGGGGGACGGTGAGACGGGCGTAGTCCCGAATGGGGCGCGCTGGGCGACGCGGGGGCGACGACCAGGCCGGCGTGGCCGCGCAGGGCCGCGGGGCCGGGTGCCTCGAACGGGGCTTCGCCCCGACAGAGGCGGGGGGAACTCCCCACCCTCATCTCCGAGATCTGGGCGGACACCCCACCCACAGACGCCCCCGCCGCCCTCCAGGACCTCATCGCCACAGGCGCGGCCTACACCCGGACCGATGCCCTGTCCGACCTGTCAAAGGCCCTGAGGGCCCTCCGAAAAGACACCCGCCCCTGAACCCGCCCCTGAACCCGGGCCGACCCCGAACCCTCACTCGCAGCTGAACCTCGACTCCGCCCAGTCCGCCAACACGGGCAGGTCGTAGTGGCTGTGCGGCTCGACGACCAGCCGCACCGTCTCCCGCCCGCTGAGATTCACGCGGACCGGGACCGCCGGATCCCCACCCCGCACCAGCCCGGACTTCCAGAGCCGGACCCCGTCGCCGTAGACGGAGAAGTAGACCTTGCCGAGGCCGTGCGTCATGTCGTCGACGCCGACGAGCGCGTCGTACGAGCCGCACCGGCGGTTGAGATCGATGGTCACGGAGGAGTGGCCGTGCACGGTCACCCCGTTCGCATACCGATTCCCGGCGATCGACACCCCGTACCGCTGCCAGACCCAACCGCTCTTCCCGAGCCGCATCTCGGGCTCGGTGCCGTCTCCGAGGACGCCGTACCGCAGCTCGCTCCACTGATAGACGGCCGGGGGATGAGGCGGGGGTGGGGGTGGGGGCGTCGGGGTCGGCGTGGGCGACGGCTTCGGCAACGCAGCAGTCGGTGTCGGTGTCGGAGTGGGCGTGGGAGTCGGCGTCGCCTTCGCGGACGGAGCCGGTGTCACAGCCCGCGACGGCGACGGCGAGGGCGTCGGTGTCGGCAACGGCTTGGACACCGGCACCACCACCGCGGGCGCGCCCGGCGCGGACTCCTCCTCCAGCGGCGTCGACGGATCCGCCTCCGGCGCGGCCTCGACGGCCTGCGAGGCGGGCGGCTTGGCCGACGGCTCCTTGGGCTCCACGTCGTCGCTCGCCAGCGCGAGCGCCACCGCCGCGGCGACCATCCCGGCGACACTCACCGCGATCCCGGCCTTCATCGGTGCGCCGAACCCCTCCACGGCGGTCCCGCCCGAGCCACCGCCCGCGGTGGCCGCCGTACCCGCGGCCCCGGCCGCCCCGGCCCCCGCGCCACCGGCGACGAGCGCGGCCACCTTCGCGTACCCGGCCGCTCCGAACCACCCGATGACCGCGACCGGTACGACGGCCGGGATCCCGCTTGCGACTTCCTTGATCTGCCCGGCGGCCAGTCGGCAGGCCGCGCACTCCTCCAGATGGGCGCGCAGCCCCCGCTCGGCCCGCGTCCGCAGGTTTCCCCGGGCGTACGCGCCCAGCCGGTCGGCGTAACGCCCGCACTCCGCCGAGTTCCCGGCGAGCGTGGTGCTCACATGGGCCTGCAGATACGCCTGTTTGAGTCCTTCCCGTGCCCGACTGGCCAGCACCCGGGTCCCGTTGGCGTCCAGTCCGAAGAGCGTGGCGACCTCGCTCGGCGACTCGTCCTCGACCTCCGTGTGCCACAGCACGGCCTGCCACCGCTCCGGCAGCGAACGGAACGCCCGCATCGCCATCGACTGCTCGGCCTCGTGCATCGCCCGCACATCCGCGCCGAGACCGAGCCCCGCTCCGAAGGGGTTCATGGATGCAGTCGCCTCCGACACCTCGGCCCCGCGCGAGGCCTGCGCCGCGAACACGGCGAAGTCGTCGACCAGCTTCTCCCGCTTGGCGGAACTCGTCCACGTGGCGGCGACCCGTCGTACGGACGTGAGCAGATAAGCCCGTACGGCGTGCTCCGGACCGGAGCCGCCCCGTACCGCCTGCAACGTCCGGGCGAAGACCTCGGCCGTCAGGTCATCGGCCGTGTGGGCGTCCCGGCAGCAGGTCCGCGCATACCGCCGCACGGCCTCCGCATGCCGCCGGTACAACTCCTCGTACGCCGAGTCGTCCCCCGACCGCATCCACTCGATCAGATCGGCGTCGGAGGGCGCCCGCGGCGGCAGCACCCCGGAGCCGAACCGATCCCACTGCGCCGGAACCCCACGCCTCCTTTGGCCGGGCACCTGAGGCTCCGCCTCCGACCTCGGAAAACCCCGCCCACCGGCGTCGGTCCCATCCTCACCCAGCGACCCGTCCCGCCCGTCAACACCCATCGCGGAAGCCCCCGCCACCTGCCGACCCAGTCCCGAACACCAGGGCAGAGTGCCATATTGGCTTTTGTTCAGTCCCTGGCACTACGGGCATACCACTCGTCCGAAGGGGCTCCCAGACCTCAGTACACGGCTTCACCCATATGAGTAACGCGAAGGTGTCACGACAGCGCACCCCTCATCTTCCAGCGGGGCCTGGGGCGGCAGCCCCCAGAAGCAGTCCGGGGTCGAAGGGGCAGCGCCCCTGGTGACGCTGAACGGGAAGGGGCGGCGGGGGCGAAAAACACCCCACGCCGCCCCTGGGCGAACCTCAGCCGACCACGATCAGGCCGGCCGAGACCGCAACCCCTCCAACAGAATGTCGAGCAACCGAGCCGAGGCGGCAGCCTGCTGCGCCGCATCCGGCAACGCAGGCGCTCCCGTGGCGATCACCAACAACACATCCGCCACGGTCACGTCCTGCCGCAGCGTGCCGGCAGCCCGAGCCCGCTCCACCAACTGCCCCACAACCTCGAGCAGCGACGAAGCGCCGGCATCGTCCACCGGCCCACCACCGGCACCGGCACCGATGGCACCCGCGGCTCCAGCAGAACCCGCACCCGAATCAGCCGAAACCAACCGAAGCTCGGCCGTCGGCTGAACCCGCTGCTGCGGCACCCGCGTTTCGTCCACGCCGATCCCGCCGATCCCGCCGGACCCGTCCTCGGCGACGCCGACCCGCAGCACCTGCGGCGGCAACAGCCGCCCGGCACCGGAGGCCACCGACGTCCGCAGGAACCGCGACAGCGCCTGCCACGGGTCCTCCTCCTGCCCGAGCGCGACCCTGGCCTGCTCGGTGAGCCGAGACGTCTCCTCCTCGGCTATCCGCCGGACCAGGACGTCCTTGCTCGGGAAGCGCCGGTACACCGTGCCGACACCGACCCGCGCGCGGCGGGCCACGTCCTCCATCGGCGCGCCGTATCCCAGCTCGCCGAAGACCTCGCGCGCCGCGCGCAGCACGTGCTCGAGGTTGCGCTGTGCGTCCACGCGGAGCGGAGTCGACCGCACTCCGTCACCGCGTCCGTTGCCGCCCGCCGAGACCATCGCACCGCTGGGTGCGATGGTGGACGCGGACGACCAATGAGACTCCTGAATATGCATACGTGTTCCCCCGGTAATGACGTCTCCCCCCGGAGACTCTCCCCGTCATCGGAAGCCGGAGCGGCGGAACGAGCGTCCAAGGTCCTCGGCGGTCCCCGATTCCCTTCGTCGGAGAGCCGACCCCGAGCCGACCCGCCCGTCGCGGACCCACCCGGAACCCGAACCCGAAGATCCAACCCGGATCCCGGACCCCACCGAACCTCTTGAACGCATCCCCCCTACACCCCGTCGACACACGAACATAGTTGAGAGGGAGTCAATTCAGAAGGGGCACGTTCCGCACGGAGCGCCCCCTGATCGGAGTACGGGCGGTTTACGTCCGGTTTGCGCCCCCTCCTGCCACCCGGCTCACACCATCTGACCTGTGCACCTGCCGCACACGCCGGTAAATCGGCCAACCCCGCGCCCCCACGGCGACCGGTCACACAAATTGCCGGGCCTGTGGACAAACCAACGAGCAAGGTGCGTCATGGGATGGTGAAGGAACCGATGCGCATTCTCATCGTCGGCGGCGGCTACGTCGGGCTGTACACAGCGCTGCGTCTGCAGCGACAGCTGAAACCGGAACTCGGACGCGGTGACGTCGAGATCGTCGTCGTGTCCCCCGACCCCTATATGACGTATCAACCCTTCCTTCCGGAGGCGGCCGCAGGCTCCATCTCGCCCCGCCATGTCGTCGTCCCGCTGCGCCGCGTCCTCGACCAGTGCAAGGTCGTCATCGGCGAGGCCACCGCGATCAACCACGCCAAACGCATCGCGACCCTCGACACCCTCGCCACCGAGGAGGAGGGCACGGGCTCCGAGCAGCTGACGTACGACGAACTGGTCCTCGCCCCCGGCTCGATCTCGCGCACGCTGCCCATCCCCGGGCTCGCGGACTACGGCATCGGCTTCAAAACCGTCGAAGAGGCCATCGGCCTGCGCAACCACGTCATCGAACAGATGGACATCGCCTCCTCCACCCGCGACCCCGCGATCCGCGACGCCGCCCTGACCTTCGTCTTCGTGGGCGGCGGCTACGCGGGCGTGGAGGCGCTCGGCGAGCTGGAGGACATGGCCCGCTACACCGCGCGGTACTACCACAACGTGAAGGCCGAGGACATGAAGTGGATCCTCGTGGAGGCCTCCGACCGCATCCTCCCGGAGGTCGGCGAGGAGATGGGCCGCTACACGGTCACCGAGCTGCGCCGCCGCAACATCGACGTACGCCTCCACACCCGCCTCGAATCGTGCGCCGACCGCGTCGCCGTCCTCAGTGACGGGGCCCGCTTCCCGACCCGTACGGTCGTCTGGACGGCCGGTGTGAAACCGCACCCGATCCTCGCCGCCACCGACCTCCCGCTGAACGAGCGCGGGCGGCTGAAGTGCACGGCCGAGCTGACCGTGGAGGGCGTCGCGCACGCCTGGGCCGCCGGCGACGCGGCCGCCGTCCCCGACGTCACGGCCGAACCCGGCAAAGAGACCGCCCCCAACGCCCAGCACGCCGTACGCCAGGCCCGCGCCCTCGGCGACAACATCGCCCGTTCCCTGCGCGGCGAGCCGCTACAGACGTACTCGCACAAATACGTCGGTTCGGTCGCCTCCCTGGGCCTGCACAAGGGCGTCGCCCACGTCTACGGGCGAAAGCTGAAGGGCTACCCTGCCTGGTTCATGCACCGCGTGTACCACCTGAGCAGGGTGCCGACCTTCAACCGCAAGGCCCGGGTCCTCGCCGAATGGACCCTCTCCGGGCTCTTCAAACGGGAGATCGTGTCGCTCGGATCACTCGAACATCCCCGTGCGGAGTTCGAACTCGCGGCCGGTGGAAAGCCTCCTGAGAACCCGAAGGGGTCGTCCTGACCGGATTCAGGAACTCCACCGTTCAGGCCGACGTCTGACGGATGTCGGTCCGGTCGGTCAGACTGGTCCGCGACGTGATCCATGATCTCGGGCGGGGCCACCCCTCGCCCACACGTACCCACGACCAGGCGCCCCCCACCGCCGCACCCGGGGCAACCCCCCGGGCCACCGGCCGGATCCGGCCACAGACGACAAGACGAGGCACGAGGCAAGGATTCGGTGAACTTCACGCGCTGGAGCGCCCGGCTCCCCGGTACGCAGCGCCGCGCCGCAGCGCGGACCGAACACACGGTCACCCCGGACCGGCGGGGAGAAGGCTCCGTGCCCGCGGCCCGCGTCGAACGACAGACCGACGACCCCCCGGACGACACACCGACCGTGCCCGCCGTCGACGACCTCCCGACCCGCGAGATCCTCGACCGCATCCCGGCCCTAGTCGCCCTCGTCCACGGCTCCGACCACCGCACGGCCTACGTCAACGACGCCTATGTCGCGGCCTTCGGCGTACGCCCGCTCGGCGAACCGGCCCGCGAGGCCCTGCCCGAGCTGGACGCCCTCGGCCTCCTCCCGCTCCTCGACCAGGTCCTGCGCAGCTCCAAGTCCCGCACGGTCAAGTCCCGCAAAGCCCCCGGAGGCCGCAGCTACACGATCACCTGCACCCCCGTCGACGTACCGAGCGGCACCGAGCAGAGCGACGGCGGCGTACTGATCTTCGCCGCCGACGTCACCGACCACGCCGAAGCCGCCGAGCGCCTCCGCGCCAGCGAACGCCGCCAGCGCGAGACCGCCGTCACCCTCCAGCGCTCTCTCCTCCCGCAGGAGCTGGAACAGCCCGACGACCTACGCATCGCCGCCGTCTACCACCCCGGCGGCACCGAGACCGCCGTCGGCGGCGACTGGTACGACGTCATCACCCTCGGCGGTGGCCGCACGGCCCTTGTCATCGGCGACGTCATGGGCCGAGGCGTGCGGGCGGCCGCGGTCATGGGCCAGCTCCGTACGGCCGTCCGCGCCTACGCCCGTTTGGACCTCCCCCCGCACGAGGTGCTCCAACTGCTGGACGGTCTCGCGACGGAGATCGACCCCAACCAGATCGCCACCTGCGCCTACGCCGTCCACGACCCCAACGAGGGCCGCCTGGTCTACTCCTCCGCGGGCCACCTGCCCATCCTCGTCCGCGACGAGAGCGGCACGGTCCTGCGTGCCGACGAACCGACCGGCCCCCCGCTCGGCACCGGCGGCTGGACCCACTCCTCCGGCTCGATCCCCCTCGGCCCCGGCTCCACGGCCGTCTTCTACACGGACGGCCTCGTGGAGCGCCGCAACGAGGACCTGGACGAGGGAATCGCCGCCCTGGAACGCGCCCTGTCCGGCGCCACGGGCACCCCCCAGGTCGTCTGCGACCGCCTGGTCCGCTCGACGGGCGTCACCGCCGACCACGACGACGACGTGGCCGTCCTCGTCCTCCACCACCCCGCCCGCGTCGGCCCCGACAGCGAACTCTTCCGCAACGCCGCCCTGGAACTCCTCGGCGGCGTGGAAGCGGCCCCACGGGCCCGGGCCTTCGCCTCCGGCGTCCTGACCAGCTGGCGCTTCCCGCCGGAACTCCACGACCTGGGCGTCCTGGCAGCCAGCGAACTCGTCGCCAACTCCCTCCAGCACGGCATCCCACCGATGCGCCTGCGCCTGCGCCGCACCGACCGCCGCTTGATCGTCGAGGTCACCGACGGCAACGACCACCTTCCGCGTCGCCGCCGGGCCGCACCCGCCGACGAGTCCGGCCGGGGCATCGCCATCATCGCCACCATCGCCTCGAACTGGGGCAGCCGCCGGGCTCCGGGCGGCGGCAAGGCGGTGTGGTGCGAGTTCGCCCTGCCACGGGGGTCGGCCTGAGCCGGGGTGGCGACCCCCACGACCACCACCGGTGTCACCCGGGCCGTCACACGGACTCGGGCACCCGCCGGTCCGGCGGTGTAGATGCGCCGGAGGTGGTCCTTGACGGTGTCGGGGCTCAGATTGAGGGTGCCGGCGATCTCCCGGTTGGGCAGTCCGCCCCGACGAGCGTGAGGATCTCCCGTTCGCGCGGGGTGAGCGCGGACACCAGGGCCTCTCCTACGCGGCCAGCGACGACTCCGCAGCCGCCCCACCCCGAGCCACGACCCGGCTCCTCGCCGACGACGGCTGGTCCTGTACGCCGCTGAGCTGCCGACCGAGACGCAGCGCCAGCACCGTGATGCCCAGGGAGAAGAGCAGGAACGTCACGATGTAAGGAGTGTGCAGCGAGGCGCCCATCGGCCCACCCACCGCCGGCCCGACCGCCAGCGCCAGCTGCTTGACCAGGGCGAACGCGGAGTTGTACTGCCCGGCCATCCCCGTCGGCGCCAGATCGGCCACCAGCGGCGCGACGGTCGGCGACAGCATGGCCTCACCGAGACCGAACAGCGCGTACGTCGAGACGAACGCGGCGGTCGCCATGGCCTCGCTCGTCTGCCCCAGCCCGGCGAACCCGGCCACTCCCCACGCGACGGCCCAGATCAGCCCCACGGCAGCGATCACCCGCGACCGCCGACGCCGCTCCACGAACCGCAGCACGGCGAACTGCGCGACCACGATCACCGCGGTGTTGGCCGCCAAGGCCGTCCCGAGCGCGGACGTCGATATCCCGGCCGCCTCTACGCCGTACGCACTGAGCCCCGACTCGAACTGCCCGTAGCAGGCGAAGAACAGCACGAACCCCAACACCGACAGCTGCACCATGGCCCGATCGCCGAGCAGCCGCTTCCAGCTCCCCTTGGCCGTCGTCCCCGTGGGCACACCCTCGACCTTCGGAGCCCGAGACATCCGCACGGTCGCCATCACACCCACGAGCAGCAGGAACATCGCCGCCTGGATGGAGAACAGCAGGGTGAAGGACCCCGCGCGCGTGGCATCGACGAGATGCCCGCCTATCAGCCCCCCGACCCCGAGCCCGAGGTTCTGCAGAAAGAACTGAGTGGCGAAGGCCCGAGACCGGTTCTCTGCACTCGACCAGTCGACGATCATCGTCGCGAGGGCCGGTTGCATCACGGCCTGCCCCGCCCCCAGCGCCGCCGCGGACAACAGCACGGTCGTCGCACTGGCGGCCAGCCCCAGGCTCAGCGACCCTACGGCGGCGGTGACCAGGGCGGTGAGCAGCACCGGAAGCGGGCCGCGCCGGACTATGGCCCGCCCGGCGAAGGGCAGCACCACCAGCGCGGCCACGGCGAAGACCGCCAGCACAAGCCCCGCCGTCGTCGCACCGAGATCCCGCACCTGCGCCACATAGACGTACAGATACGGGACGGTGAAGCCGAGTCCGAACGCGCCGAGCGCGTTGCCCACATGAATCCGGCGCATCGCTGCGCCCATCCCCCTGGTCACGTTCACCTGCCTACGTAAGAGAAGCCGCCAGCTCAAGCGTTAACACTGAAGACTTCGAAGCTAAAACTTAGAACCTAAACAGTACACATCGAAGGACTTCGATGCCAAGCAGCGGCGTGCCATACTTCGCGCATGGGCGACACCCCAGGCATCTCCGGCAGCGCCGAGCCGACACTCGAAGAGCAGATCGCCGCCTACCAGCGCGAGTTCCAGGCCCTCGACCCCCAGGTCGAGAAGATCGTCTCGGCGCTGTCCCGTCTCAACCGCCGGATGAACGTCGCCTATGGCCGCCAGACCTCGGCGCTCGGCATCAGCAACGCCGAGTGGGAAGTACTCAAGGCACTCGTCCTCTCCGGCGCCCCGTACCGCATGGGCCCGAGCGAGCTCGCCAAGCGGCTCGGCCTCACCCCGGCCGCCATGACCCACCGCATCGACCGCATGGTCGCCGAGGGCCTGGTGACGAGGGAGCGCGACGAGACCAACCGCGTACGCGTCATCGTCGAGCTCACCCCCGAGGGCCGCGAGAAGTGGCTGGAGGCCATGCGCCTCGCCTCGGTCTTCGAGGAGGACCTCCTCCAGGACCTCTCTCCCCTGGAACGCATGGTCCTGGGCGAGGTCCTGACCCGGCTCCTCCGTCGCGTCGAGCACGCCCAGCCGGACGCCGGCGGCCGCCTCACCGACCTCGACTGAGGCCGTCGCTTGAGGGGTGCCCGAGGTTTGGCCGCGGGGCACCCTGGGGAGGCTTGACAGTCCACCCCGCGATCCGTAAAGTTCTTCGGGTTGCCACGGAGCCGTAACGGTTCTGCGGCAGCGCCTCCGCCGCTCAAGCGGCACCCAAACCAACCAGCACGATCTCCCAACCGGGATGAATTCGGCACGCCCGAATTCAATTCGATTTGGGTTCGACAGCCTCGATTGGGAACTGCCGAGCAGATCCGCTAAGGTTTGGAACGTCGGAACGGCCCAACAGCCGCGAAGACAACTCCCGCTGACTGGGAATCAGGCCCGAAAGGATCTGATAGAGTCGGAACCGCCGGAAAGGGAAACGCGGAAGCGGAAACCTGGAAAGCACCGAGGAAATCGGATCGGAAAACGATCTGATAGAGTCGGAAACGCAAGACCGAAGGGAAACTGCCCGGAGGAAAGCCCGAGAAGAACTTGGGTGAGTACAAAGGAAGCGTCCGTTCCTTGAGAACTCAACAG
>NZ_JBHVDX010000120.1:0-30016 GCF_042802555.1 Streptomyces sp. NPDC057474
CATTTGCGCGGAGGCGCTCGTAGCCGTCAAGGTGGTGACGGCCGAGACGAGCGACACCCGAGGTGCACGAATGACGAGTGAGGCGGCAGAGGACCGAGGCGGCTGGAGCAGGCGCCGCGTCCTGGGGCTGCTGGCGGGGGCGGCCGTACCGACCGCCCTGGCCGGTTGCGCGGGCTCCGACGAGACGGCCGGACCCACGTCGCCCTCTCCCGCGCAGAACGCCCCGACAGCTCCTTCGGCGCAGGCGGAGGCGGAAGCCGGGGCGGGAACCGAGTCCGCGACCGCCTCGCCCTCCCCCGCCCGCACCGGCCCCCAGCCGCTCTACATCGGCACGTACACGTCGGTCGAGGGCGGTGGCACCGGCGTCGGCGTGGCGACGTACGACGCCCGGAGCGGGCGTATCACGGGCAAAGGGACGATCACCGGTGTCGCCGACCCGTCGTATCTCGCCGTACACCCGGACGGCCGGACGCTGTACGCCGTGAACGAGCGCGCGGACGGCGGGGTGACCGCCGTACGGCTGTCCGACCGCAAGGTTCTCGGCACCCGGAGCAGCGGCGGCGAGGCCCCCTGCCAGCTGTCGGTGCACCCGAGCGGGCGGTGGCTGCTGAGCGCGAACTACGGCTCGGGCAGTGTCGCCGTGCACCCCGTCGAGGAGTCGGGCGCGCTGGGCGAGCGCACGGATCTCGTGGTGCACAGCAGTCCGGCGCCGGGGCCGGGGCAGGACGGGCCGCACGCGCACCAGATCGTCACCAGTCCCGACGGCGGTCACGTCCTCGCCGTCGATCTGGGCACCGACACGGTCTACACCTACCGCCTGGACGAGTCCCGGGGCACACTCACCGAGGTCTCCCGGGCGCGCACCCGGTCGGGTGCGGGGCCGCGGCACCTCACCTTCCATCCCGGGGGCCGGTACGCCTATCTCGCAGGCGAGGCCGACAACACGGTCGTGGTCTGCGCCTACGACCCCGGCAGCGGCCGGCTCACCCCGGGCGACCCGCAGTCCACGGGCACGGGCTCGGGCACGAACTACCCGGCGCAGCTGGTCGTGACGCCGGACGGCTCGCATGCGTATCTGGCCAACCGGGGGCACGACAGCCTGACGCGCTACGCGGTCGAGGCGGAAGGCGCACGGCTGAAGCTCCTCGACACCGTGCCGGTCGGCGGGGACTTCCCCCGCCAGATCGCCCTCTCACCGGACGGGGGTCTGCTGTTCGCCGCGCTGCAGCGGTCTAGCGCGGTCAGCGTCTTCCAGGTCGACCCCGAGACAGGTGAACTGCGGCGCGCGGGCGAGCCGTTCGCGTCACCCGTCGCCGTCTGTGCGCTGCCGCTGTAGAGCGCGCGGGCAGGAGGCGGCGCTCGCCCGGGAGAGCAGGATGTGCATGCGCTCGGTGAGCTGCGCCATGTCGTCGGCGGGCTTGTGGAACGTCAGGCGTACGTCTCCGTTGCCGCGGGCCCGCTCGATGCGCAGGGTCAGGCCGTGCCGGTCGACGGCGAGCGGCTGGACCCGTACGGCGCCGTGCAGGCTGTCGTGCGGGACGAGCCGGGTGAGGCGCTCGACGGCGTCGGGGTGCGCGTCGGCGAGGTGGGTCAGCAGCCGTGACTCGGCCGTGGCCAGCGGATCCGGCTCGGCGGCGGCGAACTCGTCGAGGTCGACCACGACCGCGCCGGACGGCTCGCGCAGCACGATGCGGGTGGGCCGGAACTCCAGGTCTCCGTCCTTGGGCGCGAACCAGCCGGCGATCCAGAGCCGGGCCCGGATACGGTTGCGCACGGGGACGGGCGCCACGTCGGCGAACTCCAGCACGGCGGACGGCTCGCCGCGCGGTGCGCAGATCGCGGCGGCGACGAGCGTACTGTCCTCGGGGACGCACAGGATCACCCGGCCGTCCTCGGTGACGGTGTGCGCGCCGACGAACTCCTCGCGGCCGCCCTCGGCGGTCACCGCGCAGGACCACGCCGCCGCGAGCACCGAGCGGGCACGCTCCGCCGCGGCGGGCGCGGCCGTCCAGGTGTGACGGTCACCCATCCCAAACCTCCCTTAGGTAAGCCTTGCCTAACCTATCGAAGATCGGGGCGTACGCCAACCACCAGCGGCCAGTCTGTGGACTCTCTGTTTCGCCGCAGCGAACCGGCTCAGGTGACAAGGACCCCGAAAAGCGCCCGCGCGCACAGATCCCGCACCTGCTCGCGGGACAACTCCGAACCCCTCAGCCACTCCAGGCAGACGGCCGTCGTGAACGACAGCCACCCGCGCACGGCGAGCCGCATCTCCGGTCGCCCGTCGAGCGCCGCCCCGAACTCGGCGTCCGACGCCAGCGCCGCCAGGATCCGCGCCTCCTGCGCGGCCAGCGCACGCTGGTAGACCTTGCGCACGGCCTGGTCTCCGGTGGCGTCGGCGCGGTGGAAGGCCCGGAAGCCGTGGGCGTGCTCCTCGACGTACGCGAGGAACGCGTCGAGCCCGTTGGTGAGCCGCTCGCGCGCCGACCGGCCCGGGGCGGGGGTCATGATCCGCAGCATCCGCTCGCTCTCGCGCTCCACGACGGCCGCGAAGAAGTCCCGCTTGTTCGGGAAGTAGTGGTAGAGCAGCCCGCGGGAGACACCGGCGATCTCGGCCACCTGCTCGATCCACACGTCGTCGTACGGGCTCTCCGAGAAGAGCCGGGCTCCGACCGCGAGGAGCTGCTCCCGCCGCTCCTCGGTGCTGAGCCGACGACGCGGGCGCTCTCCCTGCCTGGCTGCCATGCCGTCACCTTACTTGACGTGAGTTCAACAACGGGACGAGACTGATCCCGCTATTGAACCCGAGTACAACAGCCGCAACGGCTTCGGCACGGCGTGCGCGCGAGGGAGATGTGGTCATGACGGCGACGACGGGGACCGCGGCCGCCAGGGGTTTCCGCAGCGCGGAGCTGGGCTGGCCCGAGTTGCACCGCATACCCCACCCGCCGTACCGGTTGCCCGTCATCGGCGACGCGCTCGGCACGAACGTGCGTACGCCGATCCAGGACTCCCTGCGCCTCGGGCGGCGGCTCGGGCCGGTCTTCCGGCGGAAGGCGTTCGGCAAGGAGATCGTGTTCGTCGGGGGCGCCGGGCTCGCGGCCGAGATGGCGGACGAGTCACGGTTCGCCAAGCACGTGGGCCTGGGGGTCGCCAATCTGCGCCCGGTGGCCGGGGACGGGCTCTTCACGGCGTACAACCACGAGCCCAACTGGCAACTCGCGCACGACGTTCTCGCCCCGGGTTTCAGCCGGGAGGCCATGGCCGGCTACCACCCGATGATGCTCGACGTCGCCGAGCGGCTGATGGAGCACTGGGACCGGGCGGGCACGGCGGGCGACACCGTGGACGTGCCCGGCGACATGACCAAGCTGACGCTGGAGACGATCGCCCGCACCGGCTTCGGCCACGACTTCGGCTCCTTCGAGCGCGACCGGCCGCACCCCTTCGTCGCCGCCATGGTCGGCACCCTGACGTACGCGCAGCGCCGCAACACCGTCCCCGACCCGCTGGTGCCGCTGCTGCTGCGCCGTGCCGCCCGGCACAACCAGGCGGACATGGCGTACCTGAACGAGACGGTCGACGCGGTGGTGCGGGCGCGGCGGTCTTCCGGTGGCGCCGGTACCGGCGGCCGTAGTGCCGGGGGCGGTGACGGTGACCTGCTCGACCGGATGCTGGAGACCGCGCGTCCGGAGACCGGGGAGCGGCTGTCCGCCGAGAACGTCCGGCGCCAGGTCATCACCTTCCTGGTGGCCGGGCACGAGACCACCTCGGGCGCCCTCTCCTTCGCCCTGCACTACCTCGCCCGGTATCCGGACCTCGCCGCCCGCGCCCGCGCCGAGGTGGTCCAGGTGTGGGGCGACACCGTGCGGCCCGGCTACGAGCAGGTGGCCAAGCTGCGGTATGTACGCCGGGTGCTGGACGAGGCGCTGCGGCTGTGGCCGACGGCGCCCGCATTCTCGCGGGAGGCCCGCGAGGACACCGTGCTGGGCGGGGCCCATCCGATGCGGCGGGGCGCCTGGGCGCTGGTGCTGACGGCGATGCTGCACCGGGACCCGGAGGTCTGGGGTGCGGACGCCGAGCGGTTCGACCCGGACCGGTTCGACGCGGCGGCGGTACGCGGCCGGGCCCCGCACACGTTCAAGCCGTTCGGCACGGGTGCGCGGGCCTGCATCGGCCGCCAGTTCGCGCTCCACGAGGCCGCGTTGGTGCTGGGGTTGCTGCTGCGCCGGTACGAGCTGAGGCCGGAGCCGACGTACCGGCTGCGGGTGGCGGAGCGGCTGACCCTGATGCCGGACGGGCTGCGGCTGAACGTGGAGCGCCGGGCACCTGTGGGGCCGGGTGCCCCACAGGTGCCCTCGTCGCCGTCGTCGCCGTCACGCTGTCCAGTGACCGGGGCGGGTGACTGACGCCGGCAGGCGTGTCCCGGCGCTGCCGCGTGCCGCGTTGACCTGGGGCTGGGTCAGGAAGAAGGCGCCGGTCAGGTCCGCGTCGGTGAGGTCGGTGTCACGGAGGTCGGCGCCTATCAGGTCCGCGCCGCGCAGATCGGCTCCGGTCAGGTCGGCGGCTATGAGGTAGGCACCACGGAGGTTGGCCTTCCTGAGGTCGGCGCCCTTGAGGCGGGCGCCGACGAGATCGGCGCCCCGGCGGTTCCGCTTGCGCCCGGCGCCCGCTCGCACGAGGTCACTGACCTTCAGCAGCAGTTCGTTGACGCGCTGCCGGTGCGCGGCGACATCCAGCTCGCCCAGTTCCTCGGCGGTCTGCCCGGTCAGCCGCTCGGTCTCGTCGAGTGCCCGGCGGAGGTCGGCGTGCACCGGGCGGGCGGCGGGGAGGGTCAGCGACTCGGTCAAGTACCAGAGCAGCTCATGGAGTTGGCGGACGACCGGGAAGACGTCGAACATCCGCCGGGCGTGCTCACGGCCGCCCGTACGCCAGTTCTCGCCCCCGAAGGTGACCTGGGAGACCTTCTGCCCGGCGCCGAAGCAGTCGTAGACCGTGCAGCCGTTGAACCCCTCGTCCCTGAGCCGGGTGTGGATACCGCACCGGAAGTCTTCCCCGAGGTTGCCGCACGCCTTGCCCGCGGCCTTGTCGACGGCGAAGTCGGACGAGGCGGCGAAGGGCAGGGCGACGCAGCACAGGCCGAAGCAGCTGCCGCAGTCCGCGCGCAGATCGCGCAGGTCATGCAGATCGAGGGCCTCACCGGATCCTTGTTCCATACGGTTCACCCTAACGAGATCTCGCCGATCAGTTTTCGAGTGCGGAGGGGTCTCTCATACACCTGAGAACAAGCTCCGCCACGACCGAGGCGGACGCCTCGGACGCATCCCCTGAGGAGAATCATGTGCACCCACCGGCCCGCCCGCCCCGCCGCCGACGGCACCGACCACCACACCGCCGTGATCGTCTCCGCCCACCCGGAACAGGGCTGGAACCTGCTCTGCGACGGCAGGATCGTCTTCGACGACACCGGTGAACTCCTCCCGGACGGCAGCGTCGTCGCCCCACGGCGAAGGCTCAGCCACGCACTCGCCGCCTGAACCCGGCGGTCAGGCCCGCCCCAGATCCAGCCGCCAGTCGTTCGACATGCTCCAGTGCCCCTTCGGGTACTCCGCGAAGACCTCGCCGAGCAGGGTGAACCCCGCCCTGCGGCACACCGCGTTCGACGCGGCGTTGCCCACGCTTGGCAGCGCGTGCAGGTACCGGTGCGTGTTCGAGTCCCGCGCCACCTCGACGACCGCCCGGGCGGCGCGAACGGCGAGGCCCCGGCCCTGGAACTCGGGCAGAACACCCCATCCGGTCTCCCACACGGTCTCGCCCCGCCAGTCGTGTTCCCAGTAGCCGATCGATCCGACGGTCTCGCCGGAGTCCGCCAGCGCGACCCGGTACATCTGCCCGGCCGCCACGTCGAGATAACGGCGGTGCCGGGTGATGAGCGCCTCCTCGGTCTCCGGGCCGCCCACATGTTCCGTCATCTGGGGGCTGTTGATGCGCCGGAGCAGCCAGAAGTCGTCCTCCGACCACGGCTCCAGCCGCACCCCGCCCTGGACGCCCTTCACCGGGCGAACACCTCGAACGCCACGGCCGGTCTGCCGCCGAACCGCTCCCCCGTGGTCCGGGCGTAGCCGGTGAGGAACTCGCGTGCGTATGTCTCCGGGTCCTTCTTCGTCAACGCCTCCAGGTAGGTGCGGTGTTCGAGGAGGGAGGCGACCGCGCGGTCGAGGCCGGGGGTGGCGTCGACGGCGTGGGTGGGGGTCCAGGAACCGGCGACGGCGACCCAGCGGACGCCGTCCCAGGGCTCCAGGCCCTGCTCGACCAGTTCCGGGAAGATCCAGCGGTTCCCGGCGTCACCGGCGGCGTCCAGGGTGGCGCGGCCCACCGCCACGTGATCGGGGGTGTTCCAGGCG
This sequence comes from Streptomyces sp. NPDC057474, assembly GCF_042802555.1. NCBI lineage: Bacteria > Bacillati > Actinomycetota > Actinomycetes > Kitasatosporales > Streptomycetaceae > Streptomyces > Streptomyces sp. NPDC057474. Next base: position 6,405 of record NZ_JBHVDX010000120.1, read on the forward strand.
ACCCCGCCCCAGGTGTCGCGGTGGTTGAGGGTGATGAGCAGTTCGGGGCGGTGTCTGCGGATGGCGGCCGCGATGTCCCGGCGCAGCGCAAGGCCGTACTCGATGACGCCGTCCTCGTGGTCGAGGAACTCGACGTCGGACACGCCCACGACGGCCGCGCTCGCCCGCTGCTCCCTCTCGCGCAGCGGGCCGCACTCCGCGGGCTCCAGGGTGTCGATGCCGGCCTCGCCGCGCGTCGCCAGGACGTACGCGACCTCGCGGCCCGCGTCGGTCCAGGCGGCGATCGCCGCCGAGCAGCCGTATTCGAGGTCGTCCGGGTGGGCCACCACGGCGAGGGCGCGCCGCCAGTCGTCGGGCATCGGCTTGAGCTGGGCCGGCGGATCCTTCTGCGGGTCGGTCATGCCGGCACAGTAGCCCTGAGCACTGACAGCCGGTCCGCGCTCACTCCTCGTCGCGTGTCAGCGCCAGCAGCCGGTCCAGCACCCTCGGTCCCCCGGCCCGTACACCGTCGTGCTCGAACTCGTCCGTGACCCAGGTGCGCAGGCCCCGGATGGCGCGGGCAGTCGTCAGGGAGTGGGCGGTGTCGACGTACATGTCGTCGTGGTAGACCGCTGCGGCGACCGGGACCTCGTTGACGGCGAGGCGGTCCGGTTCGTAGAGGGGCAGCCACCCCCGCTGTCCGGCCAGCTCCTGCGCGGCCTCGCGCAGCGGGCGCAGGGCGGGGTCGTTGTCGAACATCCAGGGGTGCACGGACTCGCCCGTGAACAGCAGCGGACCGTCGCCGGTCAGCGTCTTGGCGGCGTCGAACTGCGGGAACTCGCCGCGCACCCGCTCCGCCGCCCAGTCCGTGGGGCCCGCGTCCTGTCCGTAGCACGCCTCATGGAGAAGTGCGTACAGCGGGTGGCCCGCGTACGACAGCAGGCCCTGGACCTCCTCCTGGAAGGAGTCGGCCAGGGTGATGCCCTGCGGTGTGCGGACGAAGGCGTCCTCCAGCAGGAAGTGCAGCCGGTGGCTGCCGTCGCCGCGGCCGAGGAGGTTGCCGAGGGACTGGAACGCCTCGACGGTGAACCGGTAGCCGTTCGGCAGGGCGACGTCGTGCTGGAGAAGGTGCTCGGCGATCTGCCGGGCCCGCTCGACGTCCTGCGGGTAGCGCGCGTAGTGCCCGGCGACCTTGCGTTCGATGCGTGGGTAGGCCGCCCGGTAGACGTCGTCGGCGCTCGCGTCGAGGGAGGGCAGTCCGCCGGTGATGACGGCGGTGCTCAGGCCCTCGGGCGCGCGGGACAGATAGGTGACCGCGCAGAAGCCGCCGAAGCTCTGGCCGAGGACGGCCCAGGGGGCACCGCCGGTGACCTGGCGGCGGATGGCCTCGCAGTCGCGGACGATGGAGTCGGCGCGGAAGTGGGCGAGGTAGTCGGCCTGTTCGCCGGGGCCGCCGCGCAGCGGGAGGGTCTGGCGGTTGGCGGGGGTGGAGGCACCCGTGCCGCGCTGGTCCAGGAGCAGGACCCGGTACTCCTCCAGGGCCCGGTCCAGCCATGCCTCACGGCCGATGAAACGGTTCGCCCCGAAGCCGGGGCCGCCCTGCAGATAGACCAGCCAGGGCAGTTCGGCGTCCGTCCTGTCGCTCGCGACGACCTCGCGCGCGTAGAGCTCGATCCGCTCCCCCGCCGGGTCGTCGTGGTCGAGGGGGACGGTGAAGCGGCGGTCGGTGAGGACGACACCGGGCTGCCGGTAGCTGACGGACAACAGGGCTCCTTGAACGGACGGATTCCAGGCCGTGGTCCAGTCCAGCACAGATTCTTCGTCCGGCCGACACCGTGGATCAAGAAATTCCCGGGAACCTCTACTGAATGACGGCTCAGCGTGCCGAGAGGCTGGAGCGCCGTACCACCAGTTCCGGCTGGAGGACGACCCGCCGGTGCTCGTGCGGGGTGGGCGCGGTCTCGGCCTCGGTCTCCTCCAGGAGGAGCTCGGCGGCGAGGGCGCCCATGGTGACGGCGGGCTGCCGTACGGAGGTGAGGGGGACGGCGGCCGCGGCGGCGAACTCGATGTCGTCGTAGCCGACGATGGCGAGGTCGTCGGGGACGCTCACGCCGGCCGCGTACATGGCCTGGAGCACGCCGAGGGCGAGCAGGTCGTTGGCGCAGAAGACGGCGGTGGGGCGGTCGGCGAGGCCGAGGAGGCGGGCGCCCGCGTCACGCCCGGCGGCCACGTCGAGGCGCTCGGTGGGCAGCTCCCGCAGGGTGTCGGCGCCGAGTCCCGCCTCGCGCAGGGCGTTGAGGGCGCCCGTACGGCGGTCGCGTACCTGGTTGAGGCCCGCCGGTCCGCTGACGTACGCGAAGGAACGGTGACCCGCGTCGACCAGATGCCGTACGGCGAGCGCGCCACCCGCGACGTCGTCGACGGACACCGAGCACTCGGTGGTGCCCTCGGCGACCCGGTCGACGAGGACGAAGGGGATGCCGTGGCGGCGGAACGCCTCGATGTTGCGTCCCGTCGCGTCGGCGGGGGTGAGCAGGACGCCGCGCACCCGCTGTTCGGCGAAGAGCGAGAGGTACTCGGACTCCTCGCCCGCGCTCTGCGCGCTGTTGCAGACCATCACGCCGAGTCCCGCGTCGCGCGCGGCCCGCTCGGCACCGCGCGCGACGTCGACGAAGAAGGGGTTGCCCATGTCGAGCACGAGCAGCCCCATGATCCGGCTCCGCCCGGCCCTCAGCTGGCGCGCCGACTCGCTGCGGACATAGCCGAGGTGGTCGATCGCGGCCAGCACCCGGGCCCGGGTCCCGGAGGCCACCGAGTCCGGCCGGTTGATGACGTTGGAGACCGTGCCGACGGAGACTCCGGCGGCGGCGGCCACGTCCTTGATACCCACCGGCTGCGACATCGGACAGGGACCTCCAGGAAGGTACGGAGCGGCGGGCGTACGTTCACATTACCTTCGGGGCCAACTCATGAACGGCCCGGTCAGGCGCAGAAACGTGCCCCTGGTGCGGGGATCAGGCGGGCAGGGAGAAGTCGATGACGCGGAGCGCCGACGGGGTCGTACCGCTGGACTTCACCTGGTACAGCACAGACAGGACATTGTCCTGGGCGATCCGGGACTCGTCGATCACTACTTCGCCGAAGGCGTTGAGGCCGCTGGCGTCGAACAGCACCTTCCAGTCGGTGTAACCGGAGGCCGCGGACGCTCCCCATATCCGGCCGAAGGGCAGGATCGCGTACGCGTTGTTGTACTTGTCCAGGGCCAGCTTGGTGCGCTGGCTGGAGCCGAGCGCGACCGGGATCTCGGTCTTCTGCCAGGTGCCGGAGGCGTTCTTGCGGACGTGGAAGGCGCGGCCGTTCGCGGTGCGGTTGGCCACGTAGTTCGTCGTGCACTGGCCGAAGCGGCCCGGGACATAGCTGATGATCGCGTGCGGGCGGCCGGCCGAGTCGGTGGACTGGCTCTCCTGGTTCATCAGGGAGTGGTCCGGGTTCAGCGCGTCGATCACCAGTCCGCTGTCGGTGACGGCGACCTTGTCGGAGCCGCCGGTGGTGCCGACGGCGGTGCCCGCGTTGTTGCGCCAGGTGCGGCCCAGGTCGTCCGAGTAGACGTAGCCGGTGTCGTGGTTGGTGATGCCGCCGCCGTTGCACATCACGGCGCCGTTCTGCTCCCGCCAGGTGAAGAAGGAGTGCAGGCGGCCGTTCCTGTCGTAGTCGATGCCGTGCAGGTACATGTTGCGGACGGTGCTGGAGCCGTGCTCGCTGGTGTACGTGCCGGTGGAGCTGGTCCACTCGCCGAGGTTGGTCCAGGAGGTGCCGTTGTACTCGGCGATGGCGTTGCGGCCGTTGCCGGAGATGCCGACGCGGTAGCTCAGCTGGAGCTTGCCGTCGGGCATCGAGACGAACTGCGGGTACGTGAACTGCGAGGTGAGCGCCAGCCCGTCGAGGGTGGACTGCGGGGCGCCGAAGCGGCTCGCGGTCCAGCTCAGCCCGGCCGGGTTGTCCATGAGACCGGCGGCCGACTTGACGTAGGTGAAGCCGTCGCTGTGCGAGTCCATGTTGAGGTGGAGGCGGCCGTCGACCTTGGAGACGCCCATGGAGATGACGTTGTGGGAGTCGTTGTAGCGGAGCGTGTGGCCGACCTTGACGGTGGACCAGGTGCTGGAGCCGAGGACGCGGCGGCCGACGACGGCGTTGCGGTCGGCGGTGTACCAGACGGCGTACTGGTAGCCCTTGTAGGTCAGCAGACCGTTCTTCTGGAACGAGTTGTTGTTGACCAGGCCGTCGTAGGACACGAAGAAGATGGCCTGGCTGTCGAGCAGCGTGTTGCCGGTCTGGCTGACGGAAGGGCCGGGGTCGGCGGCCCGGGCGGTCGCGGCACCGAGGACGGGGGTCACCGCGGCACCGGCGAGCGCGGCGCCCAGCAGCGTACGTCTCTTCATCTCGGGACTCCATTGTCGATCGAGGTGCGGGTACGGGAGGGGGTCTGGCGACGGGGAGGAGTAACAAGGCCTCAGGCGAGGTGGAAGACCTCGGTGAGCGGCTTCATGGCTTCATCGGGCCGGGCGCCGTCGAGGGACTCGAAGAACGGTGCCATCTCCTTCTGCCAGCGGGCGTTGACCTCGGCGGCCTCCATGCCGGCGAGCGCCGCCTGGAAGTCCTCGGTCTCCAGATAGCCGACGAGCAGGCCGTCGTCACGCAGGAAGAGGGAGTAGTTGTGCCAGCCGGTGGCCGAGAGAGCCTGAAGCATCTCCGGCCACACGGCTGCGTGCCGCTCGCGGTACTCGTCGATCCGGTCCTGTCGGACCTTGAGCAGGAAGCAGACGCGCTGCATGAGATACCGCTCCTGGGGTGAGGGGGGGTGGCTACGACTCGACCGCGGCGATCAGAAGTTGAACTGGTCGATGTTCTCCTTGTTGAACACGGTCGGCTTGCCGAGGCTGATGACGCCGTCCTTGCCGATGGTGTACTCGCCCATGTCACCGGCGGTGAAGGTCTCGCCCTCCTTGCCGGTGATCTGGCCGGAGACCAGTGCCACCGCGGTACGGGCGGCCAGCTCGCCGAGCTTCGCCGGGTCCCACAGCTCGAAGCCCTCGACGGTGCCGTCCTTGACGTACTTGCGCATGTCGTTGGGGGTGCCGAGGCCGGTCAGCTTGACCTTGCCCTTGTACTTGGAGCCCGACAGGTACTGGGCGGCCGCCTTGATGCCGACCGTGGTCGGGGAGATGATCCCCTTCAGGTTCGGGTACTCCTGGAGCAGGCCCTGGGTCTGCTGGAAGGACTTCTGGGCGTCGTCGTCACCGTAGGCGACCTTGACGAGCTTGATGTCCTTGTACTTCGGGTCCGTGAGTTCGTCCTTCATGAACTCGATCCAGGTGTTCTGGTTGGTCGCGGTCTGCGCGGCCGACAGGACCGCGATCTCGCCCTTGTAGCCGATCTGCTCGGCGAGCAGCTGGACCTCGGTGCGGCCCAGGTCCTCGGCGCTGGCCTGCGAGACGAAGGCGTTGCGGCACTCCGGCTTGGTGTCGGAGTCGTAGGTGACGACCTTGATGTCGTTGCTCATGGCCTGCTTGAGCGCGGTGCACAGCGCACCCGGGTCCTGCGCGGAGACGGCCATGGCGTCGACCTGCTGCTGGGTGAGCGTGTTGACGTAGTTCACCTGGCCGGAGGTGTCCGTGGCGCTGGACGGGCCGACCTCCTTGTAGCTGGAGCCCAGCTCCTTCAGGGCCGCCTCGCCGCCCTTGTCGGCGGAGGTGAAGTACGGGTTGTTGACCTGCTTCGGCAGGAAGCCGACGGTCAGGCCCTTCTTCAGCTCGGCGTTCGGGTCGGCCTTGCCGGTGGCCGCCGCGGAGGCGGTGTCGTCCTTGACGTCGCTCTTCGTGGTGCCGCCACAGGCCGTGACGGCGAGCGCGAAGGAGGTGACCGCGGCGAGCGCCGCACAGGAACGACGGAGGGTTGCTCTGCGCATGACGAAGGTTCCTTTACGAGGAGGAGTGGTGTAGCGCGCCCCTCTTTCAGGGGCGCGGGGCTGTACTGATCTGCGGCTCTTGCCGCGTGGGCGCGACCGGCCGCAGACGACCGGCAGCTGTCAAGTGACCGTCTTCGCAACGGCCTTTCCGGTGGAGCCACCCGCGGATCTTCGCCCGGCCCGAGCGAGAGCGACCTGCCGTGCGACCCGGGGCCCGAGCACGGACAGCACGAGCAGGACTCCGGTGACGACGATCTGCGACTGCGCCGAGACGTCCTGCAGGCTCATCACGTTCTGCAGGGTGCCGAGCAGGAACACACCGGCGATCGCGCCGCCGAGTGTGCCCTTGCCTCCGTCGAAGTCGATGCCGCCGAGCAGGACGGCGGCGATGACGGAGAGTTCGAGCCCGGTCGCGTTGTCGTAGCGGGCGCTGGCGTAGTGCAGCGCCCAGAAGATGCCGGTGAGGGAGGCCATGAGGCCGGTCACCGTGAAGAGGATCAGCTTCTGGCGCCTGACGCGGATGCCGGTGAAGCGCGCGGCCTCCTCACTGGCGCCGATCGCGAACAGGGAACGCCCGAACGGGGTGGCGTGCAGGGCGATCACAGCGATCACGAGCAGCACCAGGAAGGGGATGAAGGCCTGCGGGACGAAGCTGTCGCCGATTCGGCCGGCCGCGAAGTCCAGGTACTGCGTCGGGAAGTCGGTCACCGCGTCGGAGCCGAGCACGATCTGTGCGATGCCCCGGTAGGCGGCGAGCGTACCGATGGTGACGGCGAGGGAGGACAGGCCGAGCCGGGTGACCAGCAGGCCGTTGATCAGTCCGCAGACCACGCCGAGGAGCAGGCAGATCGGGATGATCGCCTCGATGGTCATGCCCTGGTTCCACAGGGCGCCCATCACCGCGCCGGACAGACCGGCGGTGGAGGCGACCGACAGATCGATCTCGCCGGAGACCACGAGGAGGGTCATCGGGAGGGCGACCAGCGCGATCGGCAGGGTGTTGCCGATGAGGAAGGACAGGTTGAGCGCGTTCCCGAAGCCGTCCACCGTCGTGAAGGACAGCAGGAGCACGACGATGAGCAGAGCGCCGACGACCGTGTCCCAGCGAACCGCGCGCGACAGGGTGGAGTCAGCCATGGCGGGCGTTCCTCTTCTTCAGGGCGGCCGCCACCCGCAGCGCGACCACACGGTCCACGGCGATGGCGAGGATGAGCAGGATGCCGTTGATGGCCAGCACCCACACCGAGCTGACGCCGAGGGCGGGCAGCACGCTGTTGATGGAGGTCAGTAGCAGGGCGCCGAGCGCCGCGCCGTAGACACTGCCGGAGCCGCCGGTGAAGACGACGCCACCGACCACGACCGCGCTGACGACGGTGAGTTCGTACCCGTTGCCGGTGCTGGAGTCCACGTTGCCGAACCGCGCCAGGTACAGCGCTCCGGCGAGGCCGGCGAGGGCGCCGCAGAAGGTGTACGCGACCAGGATCCGCTTGCGGACCGGGATACCGGCGAGGCGGGCGGCCTCCGGGTTGGAGCCGAGGGCGTAGAGCTCGCGGCCGCTGCCGAAGTGCTTCATGTAGTACGCCGTCGCCACCAGCACCGCCACCGCGATCAGCGCCAGATACGGCACCGCGGAGATGCCGCCGGAGCCGAAGTCGATGAATCCGTCGGGGAGGTTGGACGCGGTGATCTGGCGGGAGCCGACCCAGATCGAGTCGATGCCCCGGATGATGTAGAGCGTGCCGAGGGTGACGACGAGGGCGGGTACCTGGCCGAGGCTGACGAGCAGGCCGTTCAGCAGGCCGAAGCCGATGCCCATCAGGACCGCCAGGAGCACGGCCACGACAGCGTTCCCGCCGCCCTGGAGATACGTGCCGGCGGCGAAGGCGCTGATGCCGAGGGTGGAGCCGACCGACAGGTCGACGTTCCTGGTGATGACGACCAGCGACTGACCGACGGCGACCAGCACCAGGATGGTCGCGTTGAGCAGCAGGTCCTTGATGCCCTGCTCGGTGAGGAACTCGCTGTTGCCCAGCTGGGTGACGCCGATCATCACCAGGAAGACGACCAGGATGGCGAGTTCACGCATCTTGAAGACGCGGTCCACGAGTCGGGTGCCGCTGGACTTGGGCACCTCGGCGACGGGGGTGTTCTGAGGGGTGGTCACCGTCATGCGGCGGCCCTCCCGGTGGCTGCGGCCATCACGGATTCCTCGGTGGCTTCGGAGCGAGGGATCTCGGCGGTGAGCCGGCCCTCGTGCATCACGAGCACGCGGTCGGCCATACCGAGGATCTCGGGCAGATCGGAGGAGATCATCAGCACGGCCACCCCGTCGGCGGCGAGCTGGCTGAGGAGGCGGTGCACCTCGGCCTTCGTACCGACGTCGATGCCTCGGGTGGGCTCGTCGACGATCAGCACCTTCGGCCCGGTGGCGAGCCACTTGGCGAGGACGACCTTCTGCTGGTTGCCGCCGGACAGGGTGTTGACGGTGTCGGCGATCCGGGCGTACTTGACCTGGAGCCTGAGGGCCCAGTCGAGGGAGCGGCTGCGTTCGGCGCCGCGGTCGACGAGGCCGGCCTTCACGGTCGTACGGAGTCCGGTGAGGCCGATGTTCCGCTCGATGGACATGTCCATCACCAGGCCCTGGGCACGGCGGTCCTCGGGGACCAGGGCGAGCCCGGCGGACATGGCGGTGGAAGGGGCGCCGTTGGTGAGCGCCTTGCCGTCGATGTCGACCTCGCCCGCGTCCCAGCGGTCGATGCCGAAGACGGCCCGCGCCACCTCCGTGCGGCCGGCGCCGACGAGGCCGGCCAGGCCGACGATCTCGCCGCGGCGGACGTCGAAGGAGACATCGGTGAAGACGCCCTCGCGGGTCAACCGGCGTACGCTCAGCGCGACTTCACCGGGCTCGACCTCCTGCTTCGGGTACAGCTCCTCCAGGTCGCGGCCGACCATGCGGCGGACCAGGTCGTCCTCGGTCATGCCGTCGATCGGTTCGCTGGAGATCCAGGCGCCGTCGCGCAGGGTGGTGACCCGCTGGCAGATCTGGAAGATCTCCTCCAGCCGGTGGGAGATGAAGAGGACCGCGGAGCCCTGCTCGCGCAGGGTGCGGACGACTCCGAAGAGCCGGGCAACCTCGCTGCCGGTGAGGGCCGCCGTCGGCTCGTCCATGATCAGGACGCGGGCGTCGAAGGACAACGCCTTGGCGATCTCGACGATCTGCTGGTCCGCGATGGACAGGCCGCGTGCCGGGCGGTCGGGGTCGAGTTCGACACCGAGCCGCTGCATCAGGGCGAGCGTCGCCGTGTGGGTGGCCTTGTGGTCGATACGGCCGAGGGCGCGCCTGGGCTGGCGGCCCATGAAGATGTTCTCGGCGATCGACAGGTCGGGGAAGAGCGTGGGCTCCTGGTAGATCACGGCGATGCCCGCGTCCCGGGCGTCGGCCGGGCCGTGGAAGACCGTGGGCTCGCCGTCGAGGAGCACCTGACCGGAGTCCGGTCGGTGCACCCCGGTGAGGCTCTTGATCAGGGTCGACTTGCCGGCGCCGTTCTCCCCGGCGAGTGCGTGCACCTCGCCCGGGAACAGTTCGAGGGACACGTCCCGCAGGGCGCGTACGGCGCCGAAGGACTTGGAGATGCCCTTCAAGGCGAGAACGGGGGCCGGACCCGTGTCGGACCGGTGGGTCATGGGGGCTCCTCGACGACGGCCGGTGGCTAGCGGAGAAGCTGCCTCACTCCGTCGTGAAAGGTTTCAACTAGGTTGCCGGGACGTTAGGCACCACACGCAGGTCACGTCAATGGGTTTCGGTCGAAATTCTTTCGATAGAAGAGGTCACAACAGGGTCACGAGCAGCAGTGTCGACCTGGGGGGTTGACAGTCCGGCGAGCCGCTCATAGTTTCCCGTTCTGAATCGTTTCAGACATCGAAGCCGGTAGGAGCCCTGACGTGACCGAGCTCGCCGCGGTGAAGGCCGCCCTCAAGACACAGGCCGTCGAGACGCCGTCGTGGGCGTACGGAAACTCCGGAACCCGCTTCAAGGTGTTCGCCCAAGAGGGTGTTCCGCGCAATCCCTGGGAGAAGCTGGACGACGCCGGCAAAGTCCACGAGTTCACCGGCGTGGCCCCGACCGTCGCCCTGCACATCCCCTGGGACAAGGTGGACGACTACGCGGCGCTCGCGAAGCACGCGGAACAGCGTGGCGTGAAGCTGGGCACCATCAACTCCAACACCTTCCAGGACGACGACTACAAGCTGGGCAGCGTCTGCCACCCGGACGCGTCCGTGCGGCGCAAGGCCGTCGGCCACCTGCTGGAGTGCGTCGACATCATGGACGCGACCGGGTCCCGGGACCTGAAGCTGTGGTTCGCGGACGGTACGAACTATCCCGGCCAGGACGACATCCGTGAGCGGCAGGACCGGCTGGCCGAGGCGCTCGCCGAGGTCTACGCGCGGCTCGGGGACGACCAGCGGATGCTGCTGGAGTACAAGTTCTTCGAGCCGGCGTTCTACTCGACCGATGTGCCGGACTGGGGCACCGCCTACGCCCACTGCCTGAAGCTCGGGCCGAAGGCGCAGGTCGTGGTCGACACCGGGCACCACGCGCCGGGGACCAACATCGAGTTCATCGTGGCGACGCTGCTGCGGGAGGGGAAGCTCGGGGCGTTCGACTTCAACTCCCGGTTCTACGCGGACGACGACCTGATGGTGGGCGCCGCCGACCCGTTCCAGCTCTTCCGGATCATGTACGAGGTCGTGCGGGGCGGCGGGTTCACTCCCGAGGTCGCGTTCATGCTCGACCAGTGCCACAACATCGAGGCGAAGATTCCGGCGATCATCCGGTCGGTGATGAACGTGCAGGAGGCCACGGCGAAGGCGCTGCTGGTGGACCGGGAGTCGTTGCGCTCCGCTCAGCGGGCCGGGGATGTGCTGGAGGCCAACGCCGTGGTGATGGACGCGTACAACACGGATGTGCGGCCGTTGCTTCGTGAGATGCGCGAGGAGATGGGGTTGGACGCCGACCCCATGGGGGCGTACCGCCGGTCCGGGTGGGCGTCGAAGATCGTTGAGGAGCGGGTGGGTGGAGAGCAGGCGGGTTGGGGGGCGTGACCGCTGCGCTGGGCTGAAGCCGATTGCCGCGTCTCGTCTGCCGAGTTCCGTCGGTCGCGGACTGCGGGCCGGTTCTCGGCTGGTCGCGCCCACGCGGCGGTAGCCGCAAATCGAACACAGCCCCGCGCCCCTGGAGGGGCGCTCCACTCCCCCTTTGTACACACGTCACCGTAAGGATTGATCTCGCATGGCAACCCGTCTCGAAGCCGCTGCCCTTCTCGCCCGGTCCCGTCGGCTCGGTGCCGATCCGCGTAACACCAACTACGCAGGCGGCAACACGTCCGCCAAGGGGACCGACACCGATCCCGTCACCGGGGGTGATGTGGAGCTGATGTGGGTGAAGGGGTCCGGCGGTGACCTCGGGACGCTCACCGAGGCGGGGCTGGCCGTGCTGCGGCTGGACCGGATGCGGGCGCTCGTCGACGTGTACCCGGGGGTGGAGCGCGAGGACGAGATGGTGGCCGCGTTCGACTACTGCCTGCACGGTAAGGGTGGGGCGGCGCCGTCCATCGACACCGCCATGCACGGGCTGGTGGACGCCGCCCATGTCGATCATCTGCACCCCGACTCCGGGATCGCGCTCGCCTGTGCCGCCGACGGGGAGAAGCTGACCGCCGAGTGTTTCGGGGACAGTGTGGTGTGGGTGCCGTGGCGGCGGCCCGGTTTTCAGCTCGGGCTGGACATCGCCGCCGTGAAGCGGGAGAACCCGCAGGCCATCGGGTGTGTGCTGGGCGGGCACGGGATCACCGCCTGGGGTGACACCGCCGAGGAGTGCGAGAAGAACTCGCTGCACATCATTCGTACGGCTGAGCAGTTCCTCGCCGAGCGGGGGAAGGCGGAGCCGTTCGGACCCGTCATCGAGGGGTACGCGGCACCGGCCGTCTCGGAGCGCCGGGAGCGGGCCGCCGCCCTGGCGCCGCACATCCGGGCGCTCGCCTCGCAGGACAAGGCCCAGGTCGGGCACTTCACCGACTCCGAGGTCGTCCTCGACTTCCTGGCGAGTGCGGAGCACCCGCGGCTCGCCGCCCTGGGTACCTCGTGCCCCGACCACTTCCTTCGTACGAAGGTCCGGCCGCTTGTGCTGGATCTTCCGCCGACCGCCGATCTCGACACGGCCGTCGCGCGGCTGAAGGAACTTCACGCCGAGTACCGGGAGGAGTACGCCGCCTACTACCAGCGGCACGCGGAGCCCGACTCCCCCGCGATGCGCGGCGCCGACCCGGCGATCGTGCTGATCCCGGGCGTGGGCATGTTCAGCTTCGGCAAGGACAAGCAGACCGCGCGCGTGGCCGGCGAGTTCTACGTCAACGCGATCAATGTGATGCGGGGCGCCGAGGCCGTGTCGACGTACGCGCCGATCGAGGAGTCGGAGAAGTTCCGCATCGAGTACTGGGCGCTGGAGGAGGCCAAGCTTCAGCGGATGCCCAGGCCGAAGCCGCTCGCGACGCGGGTGGCGCTGGTCACCGGTGCGGGGAGCGGGATCGGGAAGGCGATCGCCCATCGGCTGGTCGCCGAGGGTGCGTGCGTCGTCGTCGCCGATCTGAACGCCGAGAACGCCGCTGCCGTCGCCGAGGAGCTGGGCGGGGCCGACAAGGCCGTCGCCGTGACCGTCGACGTGACGGACGAGGAGCAGATCGGTGAGGCCTTCAAGGCCGCCGCGCTGGCCTTCGGCGGTGTCGACCTCGTCGTGAACAACGCGGGCATCTCGATCTCCAAGCCTCTGCTGGAGACATCGGCCAAGGACTGGGACCTGCAGCACGACATCATGGCGCGTGGTTCGTTCCTCGTGTCGCGTGAGGCGGCCCGGGTGATGATCGCGCAGGGGCTGGGCGGCGACATCGTCTACATCGCCTCGAAGAACGCCGTCTTCGCCGGGCCCAACAACATCGCCTACTCCGCCACCAAGGCCGACCAGGCGCACCAGGTGCGACTGCTGGCCGCCGAGCTGGGTGAGCACGGTATCCGTGTCAACGGGGTCAACCCCGATGGTGTGGTGCGTGGTTCGGGGATCTTCGCGGCCGGCTGGGGTGCCCAGCGCGCGGCGACCTACGGGATCGAGGAGGAGAAGCTTGGCGAGTTCTACGCGCAGCGGACCATCCTCAAGCGCGAGGTGCTGCCGGAGCACGTGGCGAACGCGGTGTTCGCGCTGGCGGGCGGGGAGCTGACGCACACCACCGGTCTGCACGTCCCGGTCGACGCCGGCGTGGCCGCCGCCTTCCTCCGATGAGCACGCAGGCGACGAGCGGGTCCGTGAAGTCGTACGCGGCGGTCGACCTCGGTGCGTCCAGTGGGCGTGTCATGGTCGGCCGCGCGGGGCGGGACTCGCTGGAGCTGGTCGAGGCCCACCGGTTCCCGAACCGGCCGGTGCGGACGCCCGAGGGGCTGCGCTGGGATGTGCTCGCGCTGTACGCGGGGGTGCTCGACGGGCTGAAGGCGGCCGGGCAGGTCGACTCCGTCGGCATCGACAGCTGGGCCGTCGACTACGGGCTGCTCGACGGTGACGGGGCCCTGCTGGGCAATCCGGTGCACTACCGGGACACCCGTACCGAGGGCGTGGCGGAGAAGGTGTGGGCCACCGTGCCCGCCGCCGAGCTGTACGCGGCGACCGGGTTGCAGTACGCGCCCTTCAACACGCTGTACCAGCTGGTCGCCGCCCGGTCGTCCGCCCAACTTGCCTACGCGAAGCGGTTGTTGCTCATCCCCGATCTGCTGACGTACTGGTTGACCGGCGAGCTGGGGACCGAGTTGACCAACGCCTCGACGACGCAGCTGATCGATCCTCGGACGCGCGACTGGTCGTACGACGTGGCCGAACGGCTCGGGGTCGACCTGGAGCTGTTCGCGCCGCTGCGGCTGCCAGGGGACCCGGCGGGGCTGCTTCAGGCGCGGGTGCTGGAGGAGACCGGGCTGACGGGACCGGTTCCGGTGACGACGGTCGGGTCGCACGACACGGCCTCGGCTGTGGCGGCCGTCCCGGCGACCGGTGAGCGGTTCGCGTACATCTGCACCGGCACCTGGTCGCTGGCCGGCCTGGAGCTGGAGGCGCCGGTGCTGACCGAGGAGAGCCGGGCGGCCAACTTCACCAATGAGCTGGGGCTCGACGGCACGGTCCGTTATCTCCGGAACATCATGGGGCTGTGGCTGCTCCAGGAGTGCGTACGGGAGTGGGGGGACCCGGATCTCGGCGAGCTGCTGCGCGCCGCGGCGGGGGTGCCCGCGCTGCGGTCGGTCGTGGACGCCGGGGACTCGGCGTTCCTCGCGCCCGGCCGGATGCCGGAGCGGATCGCGGAGGCGTGCCGGGAGTCGGGGCAGCCCGTGCCCTCCTCCCCCGCCGAGATCACCCGCTGCATACTCGACTCGCTGGCCCTCGCCCACCGGCGGGCCGTCACCGAGGCCCAGGCCCTCGCCGACCACCCCGTGGACGTCGTCCACATCGTCGGCGGCGGCACCCGTAACGCCCTGCTCTGCCAGCTCACCGCCGACGCCTGCGGGCTGCCGGTGGTGGCGGGACCGGCGGAGGCGGCGGCCCTGGGCAACGTCCTCGTCCAGGCTCGCACCCACGGCCTGGTGGGCGACCGGGCCTCGATGCGGCAGCTCCTCGCCCGCACCCAGCCGCTGGTGCGGTACGAACCGCAGAGCGACCCGGCGGCCTGGCGCGCGGCGGAAGCCCGGCTCACCGAGCGGTGAGCGGGGCCGGCGCCGCGGCCGACCGGCAAGCGGGTTCGCCTGTGTCCGCCGATCGACGCGCGGGGCCTCTCGCCCTCCGCGGCACACGCGTCGTACTCTGCACTCATCCGATGACCGATCCCCAAGGAGCCGCGATGCGTGTCGCCCTGTTCCTGACCTGTGTCAACGACACGCTCTATCCGGACACCGGCCGCGCCGTGGTGAAACTGCTGACCAGGCTGGGCGTCGACGTCGACTTCCCGATGGGCCAGACCTGCTGCGGGCAGGCGCACTACAACACCGGATACCGGCGTGAGGCCGAGCCACTGGCCCGGCAGTTCTCCGATGTATTCCGGGACTACGAGGCGATCGTGACGCCGTCCGGCTCGTGCGGGGCGATGGTGCGGGAGCTGTATCCGCGGATGGGCGAGCGGGCTCGGGCGGAGGGGCGCGGGGACGCCCTCGCGCGAACGCTGGCGCCGGTCGTGCCGAAGACGTACGAGCTGACCGAGTTCCTGGTGGACGTGCTGGGCGTGACCGACGTCGGCGCGTACTACCCGCACAGGGTGACGTACCACCCGACCTGCCACGGGCTGCGGAGCCTCGGCCTCGGCGAGCGGCCGCGGCGGCTGCTGCAGGCCGTGAAGGGGCTGGAGCTGGCGGAGCTGCCCGGCGCCGACGAGTGCTGTGGCTTCGGCGGTACGTTCGCCATGAAGAACTCCGATGTCTCGGCGGCCATGGGCGCGGACAAGGTGCGCAACGCCGAGTCGACGGGCGCCGAGGTGCTGTGCGCGGCCGACAACTCGTGCCTCATGCACATCGGCGGCACGATGACCCGGCTGCGTACGGCCGTACGGCCGGTCCACATCGCGGAGATCCTGGCGAGCACGGAAGAGGAGCCCCTCGTATGAGCGGGACGTTCGTCGGTATGCCGGCCTTCCCGAAGGCCGCGCACGAAGCCGTGCACAACACGACCCTGCGCGGCAATCTGCGCCACGCCACCCACACCATCCGCGCCAAACGCGCGAACGCGGTCGCGGAGGTGTCCGACTGGGCCGCGCTGCGCGACGCCGGCAAGCAGATCAAGGACCACACGCTCCGTCATCTCGACCGGTATCTCGTGCAGTTGGAGGAGGCGGTCGCGGCGGCCGGCGGCACGGTCCACTGGGCCGCCGACGCGGACGAGGCCAACCGGATCGTCACGTATCTCGTCAAGGCGACCGGGGAGAGCGAGGTCGTCAAGATCAAGTCGATGGCCACGCAGGAGATCGGGCTGAACGAGGCGCTGGAGGCCGAGGGCATCGCCGCCTACGAGACCGATCTCGCCGAACTCATCGTGCAGTTGGGCAAGGACCGGCCCTCGCACATCCTCGTCCCGGCGATCCACCGCAACCGGGGCGAGATCCGGGACATCTTCGCGCGCGAGATGAGCGAGTGGGGACGCCCGGCCCCCGAGGGCCTCACCGACACGCCCGCCGAGCTGGCGGAGGCCGCGCGGCTGCATCTGCGGGAGAAGTTCCTGCGTGCCAAGGTCGGTGTCTCCGGCGCCAACTTCATGGTCGCCGAGACCGGCACGCTGGTGGTCGTGGAGTCCGAGGGGAACGGCCGGATGTGCCTCACCCTCCCCGAGACCCTGATCTCCGTGGTCGGCATCGAGAAGATCGTCCCGACCTGGCAGGACCTGGAGGTGTTCCTGCAGACCCTGCCCCGCTCCTCCACGGCCGAGCGGATGAACCCGTACACCTCCACCTGGACGGGAACGACCGACGAGGACGGGCCGGGGACCTTCCACCTGGTCCTCATCGACAACGGCCGCACCGACACGCTCGCCGACGAGGTCGGCCGCCAGGCCCTGCGCTGCATCCGCTGCTCGGCGTGTCTCAACGTCTGCCCCGTGTACGAGCGGGCGGGCGGCCACGCGTACGGCTCGGTCTACCCGGGCCCGATCGGCGCCATCCTCAGCCCCCAGCTCCGCGGCACGGGCAGCGAGATCGACTCCTCCCTGCCGTACGCCTCGTCGCTGTGCGGCGCCTGCTACGAGGTGTGCCCGGTCGCCATCGACATCCCGGAGGTGCTGGTGCATCTACGGGAGCGGATCGCGCAGGGCGGCCCGGTGACGGAGAAGGGCGCCAAGGTCGTCCTCAAGCCCGCGAAGGGGCACGCCGCCGAGCGGGCGGCGATGCGCGCGGCCCGCTGGGCGTTCAGCCACCCCGGCGCGCTGCGCACCGGGCAGCGGCTCGCGTCCCGCACCCGCCGCTTCCATCCCCGTACGCTGCCGGGCCCCGGCAAGGCGTGGAGCGCCAGCCGCGATCTTCCCGCGCTGCCCGCCGAGCCGTTCCGGGACTGGTGGCAGCGGACCAACGGCGGAAAGGACACCGGCAAGTGAGCAGCAGGGATCTGATCCTGGGCCGGGTGCGACGCGCCCTGGCCGACGTACCACGGGACGACACGCCGTACGAGCAGGCCGTTCAGCGGGGATATCTCCGTGAGCACGGCGGGCTGAGCGTCGCGGAGACGGTGGAGTTGCTGGCGGAGAACCTGGCGGACTACCGGGCGATCGTGCACCGTTGCGCGGACGAGGAGTTGCCGGAGCTGCTCATGCGGCTCCTGGCCGAGCGGGGCTCGCAGACCGTGCTGGTCCCGCCCGGGCTGCCGCCGTACTGGCTCAAGGCGGCCGACGCGACACGCGTGCACGACCGCGTCACGAGCACCGCGCACGATCTGGACAAGGTCGACAGCGTCGTCACCGCCTGCGCCCTCGCCATCGCCGAGACCGGCACGATCGTCCTCGACGGCTCCCCCGACCAGGGCCGCCGCCGGATCACCCTCGTGCCAGACCACCACATCTGCGTCGTACGCGTACCGGAACAGGTCGTGTCGTCGGTGCCGCAGGCCCTCGAACGACTCGACCCCACCCGCCCGCTGACCTGGATCTCCGGCCCGTCCGCCACCAGTGACATCGAGCTGGACCGGGTGGAGGGGGTGCACGGTCCGCGCACCCTGGAGGTGGTGCTGGTGACCGGGAGCGGCGCCTAGGACGTGGACGGACCTGGGCTTCCCGGACGTGGCGTAGCGGCCCGGGAGGCCGTAGGCCGCGGTCGGCCGGATCTCGACGGTGGGCGGTTGTTCCGGTGACTGTCCGCTGATCACGTACATGGCGATCTTGCTAGGTTGGGTGGCGGCTGCAAGCGTCAACACGGGGAGTCTCCATGCCACTTGACCGTCCGGTGATCAACAGCAACATTCCGCACTCGGCCCGGATCTGGAACTACTGGCTCGGCGGCAAGGACTGCTACGAGATCGACCGGCAGGTCGGTGACGAGATCCGCGGGGTGAACCCCCAGATCGTCGACATCGCCCGTGCCCAGCGGGCGTTCCTGCGCAGAACGGTCACCCATCTGACCGAGGTGGCCGGCTTACGCCAGTTCCTCGACATCGGCACCGGGCTGCCCACCGTGGACAACACCCACGAGGTCGCCCAGCGCACGGCCCGGGACGCGCGGGTCGTCTACGTCGACCACGACCCGACCGTCCTCGCCCACGCCAACGCCCTGCTCACCAGCTCCCCCGAGGGCGCCACCGCCTTCATCGACGCCGACCTGCGCGACCCGGACACCATCCTCGAACGCGCCGCCGACACCCTGGACCTCACCCGCCCGGTCGCCCTCATGCTGCTCGGCATCACCGCCCATGTGCCCGACGAGAGCGCGTACGACGTCGTCACCCGGCTCCTCGACGCCCTGCCCTCCGGCAGCCACCTCGTGTTCTGCGACAGCACGGAGGTGTACCGGCCGGAGGCGATGCGGGTCATGGTCGAGCACTGGAACGAGGCGAGCGACAACCCGCGCGTCAACCGTTCCCCCGAGCAGCTCGCGCGCTTCTTCGACGGGCTGGAGCCGCTGGAGCCCGGGCTCGTGTCCGTGGCCCGGTGGCGGGCCGAGAAGGACGGCTCCGACGAGCCGTGGGAAGTGGACTGTTTCGGCGGGGTGGGGCGCAAGCCGTAGGGGTCGCGGTGGGACCGCGGCACAGGTGTTACGGCGTAGGGATCACGGCTCACTCTTGGCCAAAGCTTCTGCGGCCACCTTCAGGTCCGACACAGTCCCGCGTACGCGCCCTCGCGGTCGTCGGCGCGGAGTACGGCGGAGGGATGCAGGGTGGCGACGACGTACGGCGACCGGTCTTCCGGCATGGGCAGCAGCGCGCCGCGGTCCTTGGTGACCCGGAAGGAGTTGCCGAGCAGGGCCTTGCCGGCGGTCGCGCCGAGGGCCACCACGATGTCGGGCCGGACCAGGCGCAGCTCGGCGAGCAGCCAGGGGCGGCAGGCGGCGACCTCGTGCAGGTCGGGCGCCTTGTGGATACGGCGTTTGCCGCCGGCCGGGAGCCGCGTGAACTTGAAGTGCTTGACCGCGTTGGTCACACAGGCCGTGTCCATGTCGCTCCCGGCGTCCTCCAGGGCCCGCCGCAACAGCCGTCCGGCGGGTCCGGCGAAGGGTTCGCCCTGCCTGTCCTCCTGGTCGCCCGGCTGTTCACCGACGAGGAGCAGCCGAGCCGAGTCGTCTCCCTTGCCGAAGACCGTCTGGGTGGCGTCCGCGTGGAGGGGGCAGCCCCGGCAGTCGACCGCGGCCCGGCGGTGGGCGGGGAGGCTGCCGCGACTCGGGAGATACGGCTCGGCGTCGTAGGCCTTCGGGTCCCGGGCGGTCCCCTTCGCGGGGCTCGTGCGCTTCGTACCGCTCGCGCCTTCGGCCGGGCGCGTGTGCTTGGCGGGGCTCGCGTGCTTGGCGGGGCCCGCGTGCTTGGTGACGCTCACGTGCTTGGCGGGGCCCGCATCCTCGGCCGCGCCCGCACCCTCGGCGGGGCCCGCATCCTTGGCGGGGCCCGCATCCTTGGCGGGGCCCGCACCCTCGGCCGCGCCCGCACCCTCGGCCAGGCCCGCACCCTCGGCCGCGCCCGCACCCTCGGCCGCGCCCGCACCTCGGCCGGGCCCGCACCCTCGGCCGGGCTCATCCGAGGCCACCTCCTTCGCGGGGGCCTGTCCGGAGGCTTTGCCGGGAGCAGGCTCGGGACTCGTCGGCGGGTACCCGCCCCTCCCGGTTCCATCATGGATTCGCCTCTGCGGGGCACCCACGGATGAATGGCCGTCCTTCTCGCCCTCGCGTCCGCCGCCCTGTACGGCATCGTCGACTTCGCCGGCGGCCTGCTGTCCCGCCGGGTGCACTTCGCCGTGGTCACCCTGCTCGGTCAGGTGGGCGGCCTGCTGCTGGCACTCGTGGTGGCGCTCCTGGTGCCGGCGCCGGACGTGCGGCTCCCGGACGTGCTGTGGGGCGCGCTGTCCGGTGTCGGGAGCGGGGTGGCGATGACGTACCTGAACCGGGGGCTGAGCCGGGGCAGCATGACCGTGGTGGTGCCGGTGAGCGCCGTCACCGGGGTCGCGCTGTCCGTGCTGTGCGGGGTCCTCCTGCTCGGCGACCGGCCCGCCGGTGCGGCATGGCTGGGCATCTGCGTCACGGCGCCGGCGCTGTGGCTGGTGTCGGGCGGGGGCGGGGCAAGGCCGACCGTGGACGGAGCCGGGTCCGCCGGGGCAGGGAACCGGACGGGGCCCGCCGAACTTCGGACGGGGGCGGCCTCGGACGGGCTGATCGCCAGCCTCGGTGTGGCGGTGCAGTATCTCGGGCTGGCACAGGCCGGTGCGGAGAGCGGGGTGTGGCCGGTGGTCGCGGGACGGGCGGCGGCGGTCGTACTCCTGCTGCCCGGGCTGTGGCGGCATGCCGGGCGGTTCCGTCAGCCGCCGGAGGTGTGGGGGAAGGCGGCCGCGATCGGGGCGGGTGCCGCGATCGCGCTGATCCTCTACCTCTGGGCGGCCCAGCGGCAGATGCTGTCCGTCGTGGTCGTCCTGGCCTCCCTGTACCCGGCCGTCCCCACGATCCTCGGCCTGACCCTGCTGCATGAACGGGTGACCACCCGGCAGACGGTCGGACTCGTCAGCGCGGCGATCGCTGTCGTCCTGCTCACCCTGGGCTGACCGGGGTCGCGGCACACCCGGAGTCGTCCCAGGTGGGAGGCGCAGCGGGCCATGCCATGGGCCCCGCCGGGCGGTCACGGACGGTGGCCGGGGCGGCACCTCAAACTTGGGTGGTTCGTTTTCTTGAACTGTTCGTGTTTATGAGGGTAGGTTGGTCTCCATGACCGCATCCCAGCCTCCGAACACCGCCGAGGAGTTGCGCGGTGCCGGCCTGCGGGTGACGGCCGCGCGCGTCGCGCTGCTGGAAACCGTCCGGTACGGCGACCACCTCGGCGTCGAAGCGATCGCCTCAGGAGTACGCGATCGTGTGGGCCACATATCGCTCCAGGCCGTGTACGAGGCTCTGAACGCGCTCACCAGTGCGGGACTCGTACGCCGCCTCGAACCACCCGGCAGCCCGGCCCTGTACGAGGGCCGTGTCGGGGACAACCACCACCACCTCGTGTGCCGCTCGTGCGGTGTCGTGGTCGACGTCGACTGCGCGGTCGGGCATGCCCCGTGCCTGACCGCCTCCGACGGCCGCGGCTTCGCGATCGACGAGGCCGAGGTCATCTACTGGGGCCTGTGTCCCCCATGCTCCAAAGCCAGCAGTTCAGCACCGTGATCCACCAGTTCCGGAAGGACTCCCATGACTGAGAACCACGACGCGATCGTCACGGACGCGAAGCCCGAGGAGACGGGAGGCTGCCCGGTCGCTCACGGGCGCGCCGCGCACCCGACCCAGGGCGGCGGAAACCGTCAGTGGTGGCCGGAGCGGCTCAACCTGAAGATCCTCGCCAAGAACCCCGCCGTGGCGAACCCCCTCGGTGAGGAGTTCGACTACGCCGAGGCGTTCAAGAACCTCGACCTCGCGGCTGTGAAACAGGACATCGCCGAGGTACTGACCACCTCGCAGGACTGGTGGCCGGCCGACTTCGGCAACTACGGCCCGCTGATGATCCGTATGGCCTGGCACAGCGCCGGTACGTACCGCATCAGCGACGGCCGCGGTGGCGCCGGTGCCGGTCAGCAGCGCTTCGCGCCGCTGAACAGCTGGCCGGACAACGCCAACCTCGACAAGGCCCGCCGTCTGCTGTGGCCGGTGAAGAAGAAGTACGGCCAGTCCATCTCCTGGGCCGACCTCATGATCCTCACGGGTAACGTCGCCCTGGAGCAGATGGGCTTCGAGACCTTCGGCTTCGGCGGCGGCCGTGCCGACGTCTGGGAGGCCGAGGAGGACGTCTACTGGGGCCCCGAGACCACCTGGCTCGACGACCAGCGCTACACCGGTGACCGCGAGCTGGAGAGCCCGCTCGGCGCCGTCCAGATGGGTCTGATCTACGTCAACCCGGAGGGCCCGAACGGCAACCCGGACCCGCTCGCCGCGGCCCGCGACATCCGTGAGACGTTCCGCCGCATGGCGATGAACGACGAGGAGACCGTCGCCCTCATCGCCGGTGGTCACACCTTCGGCAAGACCCACGGCGCCGGCCCCGCGGACAACGTGGGCAACGACCCCGAGGCCGCCTCGCTGGAGGAGCAGGGCCTCGGCTGGAAGAGCACCTACGGCACCGGCAAGGGCGGCGACACCATCACCTCCGGCCTGGAGGTCACCTGGACCGCCACGCCGACGCAGTGGAGCAACGGGTTCTTCAAGAACCTGTTCGAGTTCGAGTACGAGCTGTCGGAGTCCCCGGCCGGCGCCAAGCAGTGGGTGGCCAAGGACGCCGAGGCGATCATTCCCGACGCGCACGACGCGTCGAAGAAGCACCTCCCGACGATGCTCACCACCGACCTGTCGCTCCGCTTCGACCCGGTCTACGCGGAGATCTCGCGTCGCTTCTACGAGCACCCCGAGCAGTTCGCGGACGCCTTCGCCCGCGCCTGGTTCAAGCTGACCCACCGTGACATGGGCCCGAAGTCCCAGTACCTCGGTGCCGAGGTCCCGGCGGAGACCCTGATCTGGCAGGACCCGCTGCCGGAGGCCGAGGGCGCGGTCATCGACGCCGCCGACATCGCGGCGCTCAAGGCCAAGCTCCTCGCCTCGGGTCTGACCGTCTCGCAGCTGGTGTCCACGGCGTGGGCCTCGGCCTCCACCTTCCGTGCCAGCGACAAGCGCGGCGGCGCCAACGGCGCCCGTCTCCGCCTGGAGCCCCAGCGCGGCTGGGAGGTCAACAACCCGGACGAGCTGCGTCAGGTCCTGAGCGTCCTGGAAGGCGTCCAGGCGGAGTTCAACTCCGGCGCCAAGAAGGTCTCCCTGGCCGACCTGATCGTCCTCGGCGGTGCCGCCGCGGTCGAGAAGGCCGCCAAGGACGCCGGTCACGACGTCGAGGTGCCGTTCACCCCGGGCCGCGTGGACGCGACCGACGAGCACACGGACGTGGAGTCCTTCGCCGCGCTGGAGCCGACGGCCGACGGGTTCCGCAACTACCAGGGCAAGGGCAACCGCCTCCCCGCCGAGTTCCTGCTGCTCGACAAGGCGAACCTGCTCTCCCTGAGCGCCCCCGAGCTGACGGCCCTCGTCGGTGGTCTGCGTGTCCTGGGCGCCAACCACGCCCAGTCCTCGCACGGCGTCTTCACCGACACCCCGGGCAAGCTCACCAACGACTTCTTCGTCAACCTGCTCGACCTGGGTACGGCCTGGAAGTCCACCTCCGCGGACCAGACCCTCTTCGAGGGCCGTGACGCGGCCACCGGCGAGGTCAAGTGGACCGGCACCCGTGCCGACCTCGTCTTCGGCTCGAACTCCGAGCTGCGCGCCCTCGCCGAGGTCTACGCGAGCGACGACGCCAAGGAGAAGTTCGTGAAGGACTTCGTCGCGGCGTGGGCCAAGGTCTCCGACCTGGACCGCTTCGACCTGGTCTGATCGTCCCGATCACGGCGTCCGGGCCGGCCCTTCGC
>NZ_JBHVDX010000121.1:0-8335 GCF_042802555.1 Streptomyces sp. NPDC057474
TCCACCGTCGTGCCGTGCAGCACGAGGATGCCGGCCGCGTCACAGCCCTCCACCAGCTCGGTGGCCGAGGCGGTGATCCGCTCCAGCGTCGCGCCGACCGAACGCTGCGCCAGAAGATCCCGCGCCATCGACGCCATCTGCTGTGCGAACCGATCCCAGTCCACACCGGCCTCCGCTTCACCCTCGTCCGGACAGCCCTCGTGCAGTCCTCGTACCAGCCTTGCACGCGAGCCCCGTGAAGAGGCGGCTGCGACAGCCGCCTCTTCACGGGGCCTGGCGGATTCCCGTGCCGCTGCCGCGGAACGGAAAGCCTTTCGCCGTGCGAAGCGGTTCATCGGGTGTCGACGATGCCGCCGGTCACGGCGATGACCTCGCCGATTGTCCGAGTCGTAGGGCGGGGTGGGCTCGGCGGCGACCTGCGGCGCGGGCCGTGCGTGCTGGGACTGCAGGGTGTGCCTCTCGCCGGCGCTGTCCACGGCGGGGCACAGCCGTTCGTGCCGCGCCGTGCTTGCACGGATCGCGTGCCCACCATGGCGGCGGCCAAGCCCCGCTTCTCGGCGGACCGTCGTCGAGGTCCGTCCACCGTGAACGCCGGATCCGTCCACAGCGAAGTCGCGGTCGGGGGTGCGTCTCGCCGCTGCCGTGGCACTTGGTGTGTCATGGAGTGGACTGGCAGGGCGGTACGGGAGGTCCGGCGGCGCGGTGCGGCTGCCGTACAGACGGTGCGGTGGGCGTGGGCGGGCCCCGGCCGTGAGCGGGATCTGGTGGCGCAGGCCGGCAAGGCGGCGCTGGCCGCCTGGGTGGCGTGGGCGGTGGCGGGCTGGTGGCTCGCGGCTCCCATGGCGTTCGTGGCGCCCTGGGTGGCGGTCGTCCTGGTCGAGTCGACGGTGTACCGGTCGCTCGCGCACGGGCTCCAACAGGTCGCGGCGATCGCGGTGGGCACGGTGGTGGCCACAGGGGTGGCGCTGGTGCTGGACAGCACGATGGTCACGATGGCCCTGGTCCTGCCGACGGTGCTGCTGCTGGGGCAGTGGCAGCGCCTGGGCAGCCAGGGCGTCTACGCCGCCACCGGCGCGCTCTTCGTGCTGACCAGCGGTCAGGTCACCGTTGCCGCGTCGGCCGCCCGCGTCGCGGAGGCGGTCTTCGGCGCGGTGGTCGGCGTCGCCGTCAACGCGCTGATCAGGCCCCCGGTGTATCTGCGCGACACCCGTGCCGCGCTGCGGGACGCGGCCCGCGAGGCAGAGGAGATCCTGGACGCGGTGGCGGACGGGCTGGCCGCCGGCGAGTGGGACGGGCATCAGGCGGGGGAGTGGCACGAGCGCGCACTGCGGCTGGGCCGCCTGGTCGACCAGGCCCGGTCGGCGATCGGCTGGAGCCGGGAAAGCATGCGCGTCAACCCCCGGGGGCGCCGCAGGCAGGCAGTCGCCCCGCCGGGCAAGGCGTACGCGGACGCACTGACTGTCCTCGACTACGTCGCCGTCCATACCGCGGGCGTGACCCGGACAGTGTGGGAAACCGCGGACCAGAGCGGGAAGGCGGCCCGACCGGTTGCGGCGATCGCCCGTCCCTACGCGGACTTCCTACGCCGCACCGCACGTGCCGTCAGCCTCTACAGCCGGACCCGATTCGCCCCGAGCGGCCAAGACGACTCCGCCGCGGAGGCGCTCCGCGAGGCCGTCGGGGAACTCCACCGCACCCTTGACGAATTCCGCCGGCGGTTGCCGGGTGCCGTCGCCGACGACCCCGACGCGCTGGCGACCTACGGGACGCTGCTGGCCCAGGCCCACCGCCTGGCCGAGCAACTCGTCCAGGACTGACGCCCCAGGCACTCACAGCGCGGCGGCGTCGACCAGATCGAGGTCGGGCAGGTCCAGCGAGCAGATGCGGTCGGCCTCGTCGGCGGACAGGCCGAAGTGCCGCAGCAGACCCCGGACGACCAGGTCGGCGCCGGCTCGCGTCGTCGCGTTCGGGCTGGACGTGGAGGAGCGAGCCCAGGGCCGACTGCGCGCTGACCGTCATCGCCGGGGCGAGGCCGAGGTCCGCACGCAGTGTGCCCGTCATCAGCCGGAGCTGATCCCGGCCTGCCGGCCGGGAGGTCCGGTTACTCGCCCGACGGCGCGGTCAAGGTGACGCCGAGGGGTACCGGGGTGCCGAAGTTCGGGGTGCCGTCGGCGTTCCAGGTGAACTTCTGCGCCCTGGTCGATCGGTTCATGTCGCAGCCTCCGGAGGCGGAGTTGTTGGCGTGGTAGACCATCCAGTCCTCGGTCCCGTCGGGCGACTTGAAGAAGCCGTTGTGGCCGGGGCCGTAGACGCCGCCCGCGTTGGACCGCTGGAAGACCGGGTTCGGGGACTTTACCCAGGAAGAGGAGTTGAGCGGGTCGCCGCCGTTGTGCGTCAGCATGCCGAGCTTGTAGTCGGGGGTGGAGCAGTGGCTGGCGGAGTACACGATGAACGTCTTGCCGCCCCGCTGGAGAACCTCGGCGCCCTCGTTGACCGCGCCGCCCACCGTCTCCCAGCTGTAGGTCGGCGTGGACAGCACACGGCGGGTGCCGCTCGCGGTCCACGGGTTCGACAGCGGCCGGATGAACATGGGCTGCGAGCCGTTGTAGTACGTGCCCAGGAGGTAGAGCCTGCCGTCGAGTTGCAGGATGCCGGGGTCCAGCTCCCAGGTGTTGTCCTGTGTCGGGTCGAGCAGGTCGGCCTTGAAGCTGTACGGGCCCATCGGGTCCAGGCCGGCGCTCTCCAGGACATGGATCCGCTGGGTGCCCAGGTCGAACGGCTCCCGGCCGGCCGTGTAGTAGAAGTACCAGCGCTTCCCGTTGGGGCCGTCGAGGAGATGGAACTCCGGGGCCCACATCGTGCCGGCCCCGTTGGGCCGGGTCAGGTTGAAGATCACCTGTTCGTCGGCCGTGGCGAGCCCCGCCAAGGTGCTCGACCTGCGCATGGTGACCGTCGAGTTCCAGGTCGTGGTGGCGAGGTAGTAGAAGCCGTCGTGATACGTCAGCCACGGGTCGGGACCGCGCTGGGCCAGCGGGTTGGTGAACGTCTTCGGGGCCGTGCCGCCGCCGGTGAAGCCGGGCAGCCGCCACACCCTGCCGTTCGCGGTGGCGCACGGCAGCTGCACCAGGTTGGTGTTCGAGGCCGACGAACCTCCGCTCGGCGCGACGCACTTGCCCGAGCCGACGGAGACCAGGTTGAAGGTCTTGTCCGTGCCGGCGACCGACACCGGCGCGATCCGCCACTGCTGGTTGGCCGCGCCGTGGCAGGGCCACTGGATGATCGCGGCGTTGTCCGCCGTGGAGGCGCCGTACACGTCGACGCACTGTCCGGACCGGGTGGTGATCGTGTAGGTGTCGGTCGTCCCCGAGACCGGTGCGAAACTCAGGCTCTGGTTGTCCCCGCCGCCGCAGGCGAAGGCGCGTAGCTGCGTCCCGTTGGTTGTCGAACTGCTGGGCAGGTCCAGGCAGTTGCCGCCGTTCTGGTTCACCCCCGTCGAGGTGAAGGCGACGGCGGCGGCAGCGGGTTGCGGTGCCACCAGGAAGGCGACCGCCATGGTGGCCGACGCGAAGAACGCGGACAGGAATCTGGAACGAGTCACGGTCCGTACACCTTTGCTTCGAGGAGTCCGACGGAGTTCGTGCCGTTGCCGGTGAGCAGCACCCGTAGTCGGGTGGTGCTCGTGGCGTTGAAGGTGACGGTGTTGTACTGGTTCTTGGCCAACGGATAGGACCCGGTGCCCGGCACGTCGACGTACGCGCTGCCGTTCCAGTACTGGAGCTTCCACGAGGCGGGCATGTCGATGCCCTGGTCGTCGTCGAAGAAGTACACCTCGGCCTTGTTCAGGGTCTTCGCGGACGGCCAGGTCAGCTCCGCCCACTGCTGACCCGTCTCCGGCCAGGTCCCCCAGCGCGGGTTCACGGTGTCGTTGGACGACGGCGGATCGATCCCGTCGTTGACGGCGGTGACGCTCTCCCAGGATGAGGTGTACGACGCCGACGCCGTGGCCGACGTCGCCAGGTTGCCCGGCGGCTGGACGCCGCCCCGGTTGAACACCTTGACCTCGGTGAGGCCCGTCTTCGCGCCGGAGGCGTTGGTGGCCAGGACCCGGATGCGCTGGGCGCTGATCGCCGGGAACTGCACCCGGTTGTAGTTGGCCCGTGGCGCCGCCGGACTCTTCGTCTGGTCGGGCGCGTTCACCCAGGAACTGCCGTTGTGGTACTGGACGGTGTACGCGGACGGTGCCCGGTAGGTGGTGTTCGCCGGGCGGCTGTCCTTGAAGTGCAGCCGGACCTCGTTGAGCGTGCGGGTGGTGCCGAAGTTCAGCTCGTACCAGTCCTGGCTGTTGGCGGAGCCGCCCGCGCCCCAGAACGGTTCGTTGGTGGGGAAGCCGTCGACCGCGCCGGCGACAGTGCTGCCGGAGCCGGTGTGCGAGGCGGACACGGTCGCGCCGGCGGCGAGGTTGGTGAGATCGGCGGTCAGGTCGACGCCCGCCTTGGCGAGCATGTCGACCATCTGCGGGCTGTCCTGCACGACCTGGTTGGGGGCCTTGAGCCCGGACATGGCGGTGTGGTGGGTGACCGTGCCGCTCGTGGTGACGTCACCGGTGGCCGGGTCCCAGGTGAAGGGGACGAGCGAGCCGACGGTGGCCACCCGGCTGCCGTTGACGTAGATCGAGTAGCCCTCCGGGATGCCCGGGTAGCGCACCACGCCGTCGGCCGGGTCGTCCCACACGACGGACAGGTCGGCGCCCCGGTAGCGGAGGTTGTTGACGGTGAAGTGACTCCAGCCGATGTCGATGGGGGACAGCTCGACCTTGGCGTCGTTGCGGGGCCGCAGCCCGGCCACGTCCTCGATGACGGTCCAGTTGCTGCTGCCGAGGATGTTGTGGTGGATCCAGGAGCGGTAGTTGACGGAGCTGCCGTTCCAGTCCGCCCAGAACTCGTTGGCGTCGGGCCACTGGGTGTTGCCGCCGACGTACTGCGCCCAGGTGTTCCAGTAGAGGAGCTTCTTGTAGTCGCTCGCGCTCATCCAGGAGTTGGGGTAGTTGCGCAGCACCGACGAGTACAGCCGGAACTGCACGGTCGAGTTGATCGTGGAGAAGTTGTTGGAACCCGGCTCCCCGGCTTCGGCCGCCGCCTGCTTGTCGACCTGGTTGGCCGTGTAGAAGGGGAAGATCGGGTACTGGGCCGGGTCGTCGTAGAGCCGCAGTGCCTGCCGGTACGTCGCCGTGTTCGGGACGGCGCCGACCGAGAACGGGTAGTAGTTGTTGATCTCCTTCCAGGGCACCCACTCGTTGGTCGACTTCAACCGGTGCTCGAACAGCTGCCGGTTGGGGTTCCAGAGCACGTTGACGATGGCGTCCTTGATCTGCGTCGCGAGGGTGCGCATCTCGGTGGCCTTGGCAGTGTTGCCGATCGCCTCGTAGGCCTGGGCGGCGGCGAGCGCGCCGCTGTACTGGTAGGCGGACTCGGCGCGGTCCATGTTGCCGGGCTTCCAGTGGAAGGACACGGCGTCGGCGTCGTTGCCGGTCAGGGCGCCCCAGTCGTACTCGATGAGCTTGTTGTTGTCGTGGTCGTAGTGCGCGAGCTGGCCCTTGATGTCGCCCTCGGCGTAGCGGGCCAGGTTGGCGGCGATGCCCGGCTGGCCGCCGTGGATCTGGTAGCTCTTCCAGGCCGCCTCGGCGATGTACTGGGTGTAGCTGTTGGACCAGTTCTCCGGGTCACCCGGGTTGTCGAGGAAACGGCCGCCCTTGGAGGTCTGGCCCACGCTCAGCCAGTCCCCGTACGCGTAGGCCGGGTTCCGCAGGTACTTGAGGTCGTCGATGTGCATCGGCTGGGTGAGCGCGATGGCGTTGTTGTAGCCGAGGACACCCTCGGTGGAAGTCGGGAACTGGAAGGTCTGCCCGGGGATGTCCGCGTCGAGACTGTTGAAGCGCATCAGCCACCAGCGGTAGTAGATGTTCTTCTTGATCGCCGGCTCGGGCACGTCGATGTAGGGCACGTTCTGCGCCCACCACAGGTTGTAGGCCTTGACGTGGGTGGCGAACGCTGTCGCGGGCGAGTAACCCGCGTAGGCGTTGTACTCGGTCAGCGACTGGGGGATCTCGTCGGTGACGAAGCCCATGACCACCTTGGCCGTCACCGTGGCGCCGGCAGCGATCGTCACGGACCGGTTGAGGCCGCCGCCGGAGACGGCGAAGCCGTCGCCGGCGAGGCGGGGGCGGAGGGTCGTGAGGTTGTTGAAGGCGTTGACCTGGCCGGTCAGTTCGGTGCCGGAGCCGGAGGTGGCGTACGGCGAAGTCGCCCGCAACTGAAGCGTCGTGGAGCCGGAGCCGTTGTTCTTGATGGACAGGTTGGTCACGGCGACGTTGTTGTCGGTGACGAACTTCGTCTGGTCGACCGTGATCGAGCCGCTGGTGTGGACGCTCTTCCAGTGGCTGGGCGTCTGCCGTCGCTGGGCGACCTGTTCGGTGAAGGTGCCCGGGGTGACCGCGACGGTGTAGGCGCTGCTGTCGTTGATGCTCTCCCAGTAGGCGACCTTGCCGCCGAAACCCAGCTGGGAGGGGTTGTGCTCCTTCATGAAGAGGGCCCGCCCGCGGCTCATCAGCCAGGGCCCGGCGGGGTCGTCGCCGGAGCGGGCGAGCAGGCGGTCCATCCAGAAGTCGGTACCCGAGCTCTCCGAGTCGTAGATGGCCTTCATCATGTCGCCCGGTGTGTGGGCGACGGGCGGTGCCGGGATCGCGGGCCCACCGAAGCTGGGGAACCCGATGGTCTGCGCTGCGGCGGCCGGGGGAGCGGCGACGACGGAACAGACACTGAGCGCCAGCGCGACGAGGAGAGACCTCGTGCGCCGGCGTCGTACCAGGAGGACGTGCGGTCTTCTCATCGGATGCTCCCTGTCCCGTTGACAACACGCGTTCGCTCGCGATGGCACCGACGTTCGTGAACCGGGGGAGTGCGGAAAACAACCTGAAAGGTTTTCGCAACGTAGAAGCGGGCTGTTGAAGTGTCAAGGGAGGTGAGAGAGGGACGAGTTCGTAGGCCGAACGGTTCAGGACACACGGGCGTCGACTCGCGTCCGTCCCGTTCCGCAGAAACCCTTTTCGGTATGCGTTCAGTGACGCGGTGACCGGCGGACCGTCAGGACGGCGACGTCGTCGTGCCGGCCGCCGCTGCCCGCGTACGCGCGGGCGTCCTCGTACAGGGCCCGGGGCAGGTCGGTGGGGGAGAGGTCGAGGTGCTCGGCGAGACGTTCGTCGACCGGGTAGAACGTGCCGTCGGCGGCGCGGGTCTCGGTGAGGCCGTCGGTGCTCAGCAGCAGCGTCGCGCCGTCCGGGAACGGGAACCAGCCCACGGTCGTGGGTTCGACCGCCAGCTCGGCGAGACCCAGCGGGACGCCGGAGTCCAGCTCGGCCGTCGTGACCGTGCCCTCGTACATCACGTGCGGCAAAATGTGCCCGCAGTTGACGGCCTGCACCTCCTCGCCGTCCGCGTCGATGCCGAGGACGAGGGCGGTGACGAAGCGCTCGTCGTCGCCGGTGTTCTCGGCGTAGGAGTTGTGGCGGACGACGGCCGCGTCCAGGGCGTCGACCAGCGCGGTGAGCGTGGGCTCGCGATGGGCCGCCGCGCGGAAGGCGCCGATGACGGCGAACGCGGCGCCCACGGCGGCCAGTCCCTTGCCCTGTACGTCGCCGATCAGCACCCGGGTCCCCCAGGGCGAGGCGACCACGTCGTAGATGTCGCCGCCGACGAGCCGGTCCTCCTGGAGGGGCTCGTAGATCCCGTTGACCAGGACGTCGTCGGTGAGTAGAGGGAGGGGGTGCAGGATGTGCCGCTGTATGGCCGCGGCCGTGGAGCGCAGCCGGAACATCTCGTGTTCGCGCCTGATCCGCCGGTGACAGGCGTACACCGAGGCCACGCCCAGGGTGAGGGTGAGCAGGACCAGCAGGAGCCGGTCGAGCCACCGGTCCGCGTCGACGTTGCGCACCACCGCCGTGGTGGTGACGACGAGCGTGGTCCACGCGGCGACGAACGCCGTCTGCCGGACGGTGCACAGCGCCGACGCCGTCCCCGGCAGGAACACCAGCAGCCCGAGGAGCCATACCTCGGACCCGGACAGCACGCCGAGCGCCTCGACCAGGGCCGTCACCGCCAGCACGCCGAGGACCAGTTCGGCGTTGCCCGGCGGCTCGATGGCCTCGATGGCCTCGACGGGTCTCCTCCGGCGGCCAGCGGCCATGTGAACTCCCGGGCAGATCGTGATCTCTCCGTACGTTAAGCCGGGCCCGGTCGCGCGCGAGTGGCGCCCCGCCGATCCGGCCCCTGAGGGCTCGCCG
>NZ_JBHVDX010000121.1:8433-29659 GCF_042802555.1 Streptomyces sp. NPDC057474
CGAGCCGAATCTCAGACGGCTTGGAGGGCCGACCTGTGGAGGGTCCGCCGAGCCGAATCTCAGACGGCTTGGAGGGCCGACCTGTGGAGGGTCCGCCGAGCCGAATCTCAGACGGCTTGGAGGGCCGACCTGTGGAGGGTCCGTCGAGCCGAATCTCAGACGGCTTGGAGGGCCGACCTGCGGAGGGTCCGCCGAGCCGAATCTCAGACGCTTGCAGGGCCGCCCCTCGGAGGGGTCCGTCGAGTCGACCCTCCGAGGCCGCCGTGCCGAATCTCGGAGGGGTTGCGAGTCGACCTGGCGAAGGTCAGCCGCGCCGACCTTCAGAGGGCTTGTGGAGCCGGCTCTCAGAGGGCCTGCCTGGCGGGGTCGACGTGGATCTTCGGCCCCGCCCCCGCCCCGGCCGGGCGCTCACCGGCGAGCACCGGGCCGACCTCGTCGAGGCGCACCGTGGCGGCGACGAGCGGTCGGGGGTCGACCGTGCCGACGGCGTACGCACGGATGGTGGCGTCGAGGCCCGGGGAGGCGGAGAGGATGCCGACGGCCGTGACGTCCTTGAGGACGAGCGCGCGGGTGTCGATCCGGCTGGGCTCGGCGGCCAGCCCGATGTACACGACGCGGCCGCCGGGTTCCACCAACTCCAGGGCACTGCCCGGCAGATGGGCGGCGTTCGTGGCGTCGACGACGGCGTCGAAGGGGAGGTCCGGGACGGAGTCCTCCGTCCAGGTGTGCGCGAAGCCCAGGCCGCGGGCGAAGTCGAGAGAGTCGGCGGTCCGGCCCATGAGGTGGACCTCCGCACCGGCGGCGCGGAGGAACAGCGCGACCAGCAGTCCGATCGTCCCCGGGCCCAGGACCAGCGCGCGGTCCCCCGGACGCGTCGCGGCGGCCTCCGCCGCGCGCAGGGCGTTGCCGCCCGGCTCCACGAGCGCGCCGAGCACGGCGTCCACGGAGTCGGGCAGGGCGTGCAGGGAGGAGGCCGGTACGGCGAGCCGCTCGGCCAGGGCGCCGGCCTGGCCCCCGCGTATGCCGACCTCCCGGCGCCGCTCGCACACGTGCTGGTCGCCCCGGAGACAGCGGCGGCACTCGCCGCAGCCGAGCATCGTGTCGCCCATGACACGTCGGCCGACCCAGCCGGGGTCGACACCGTCGCCGACCGCCGACACCCGCCCGGCCCACTCGTGGCCGAGCCGCATCGGATAGGAGGAGTGCCCTTGGTGCAGGTAGGCCATCGTGCCGGTGAAGAACTCCATGTCGGTGCCGCACACCCCGACCCGCTCGACGTCGACGACGACCTCACCGGGCCCGGGCGCCGGCGCCGGGATGTCCTGGACCTCGTACGCGCCGGGGGCGGTGAGGACGAACGCGCGCATGAGGGACACGGGTCTTTCTCCAGGGTCGGGGTCAGGCGTGAGTCAGGTCTTCAGCAAGGTTCCGAGCGGGGTCTCGAGCGGGGTCTCATCGGTGCGGCTCGCCGAGGCGACCGAGCAGCGCGCGGATCTCGTCGAGCGCGTCGACGAGGGTCGCCAGCGGTGTCCGGTAGGCCAGCGCGCTGACGCTCACAGCTCCGGAGGGGGCCGTCGGCGAGGTGAGGAACACGGGCAGGGCGAGGCAGTTGACCCCCGCCTCGGTCTCCTGGTCGTCGACGCCGTACCCCCGTGCGCGGGTGGCCTCCAGCTCGCGGTACAGGTCGCCGGCCGCACACGGCGTCCGTGGCGTACGACGCTCCAGGGGGGAGCCGCCGATCCACGCCTCGGCCTCCTCCGGGCTGCCCAACTGCCCGCTGAGCAGCAGCTTTCCGACGGCGGTGGTGTGGGCGGGGTTGCGTCCGCCGATCGTCGACGTCAGCCGTACGGCACCGGTGCGCGGGTCGACCTTGGCGCGGTAGACGACCTCATGACCGTCGAGCACGGCGTAGTGCGCGGTCTCGCCGAACCGGTGTGCCAGCGCTTCGAGCACCGGGCGGACGCGGATGTGCTCGGGCCGCGCCTCGTGGTGGGCGAAGGCCATGCGAAGGAACTCGTCGCCGAGCCCGTAGCGGCCAAGGGCGTCCTGGTCGGCCAGCCCGGCTCGGCGCAGCGCGCCGAGCGCCCGGTGCACGGTCGGCTTGGGGCTGCCGATCACCCGGGTCAGCTCCTCCAGCCCCACCCCGTCGGGATACCGGGCCAGCTCCCTGAGGACCGCCAGCACCCGGTCCGACCCCACGAGTCGGTTGCCCCCGGCGCCCGTTGGGCCGTCCTCACCGAGGTCTGTCGATCCCCCGCACGGCTGCGTAAGCTTCATCTGCTTCATCGCGTTCCAGACTGTAGACCGCCGTATCGATAGTCGGAAGGGGCTTGGGTGACGCTCCGCAGTGCGCAGTGGTACGGGGGACAGGACCGCAACGCCTACATCCACCGGGCGTGGATGCGGCGGGGCGTGCCGGGCGACGCCTTCACGGGCCGGCCGCAGATCGCCATCGCCAACACCGCCTCGGACCTGACCCCCTGCAACGCGCATCTGAACGAGGTCGCGGCCTCGGTGCGAGGCGGCGTGTACGAGGCGGGCGGCATCCCGCTGGATCTGCCGGTGGTGTCGCTGGGCGAGACGAACGTGCGGCCCACGGCGATGCTCTGGCGGAACATGGCCGCGATGGCCACGGAGGAGATGCTGCGGGCCAACCCCGTCGACGGTGTCGTGCTCCTCGGCGGCTGTGACAAGACGATCCCGTCGCTGTTGATGGCCGCCGCCTCGGTGGACCTCCCCGCGGTCGTGGTCCCGGGCGGACCGATGCTCAACGGCACCTTCCGCGGCGGCCTGCTGGGCTGCGGCACCGGTGTGTGGCAGCTGTCGGAGGAGGTGCGGGCGGGCACGCTCTCCCAGGAGCAGTTCACCCGCTCCGAGTCGGCGATGATCCGCAGCCGGGGGCACTGCAACACGATGGGGACGGCGTCGACGATGGCGCTGGTCGCCGAGGCGCTGGGCACGGTGATCCCCGGCGTGGCGGGCACGCCCGCCCCCGACAGCCGCCTCCTTGAGGCCGCACACCACACGGGCCGCCTGGCCGTGGACATGGTGGGCGCCGACCGGCGGCCGGGCACCTTCCTGACCAGGGCGTCCTTCCACAACGCGATCGTGGCGCTGGCGGCCATCGGCGGCTCCACCAACGTGGTCGTCCATCTCCTGGCGATCGCCGGGCGCCTCGGCATCGCCCTCACCCTCGACGACTTCGACCGCATCGGCTCCCGTGTGCCGGTCCTCGTGGACCTCCAGCCGGCCGGGCGTTTCCTCATGGAGGACTTCCACCGCGCCGGAGGGCTGCTCGCCGTCCTGCGCGAGGTCCGTGACCTGCTCGACCCCGACGCGCTGACCGTCACCGGCGAGCCGCTGGTCGGCCACCTCGACGACGCCACCGTCTGGGACGCCGAGGTCATCCGCCCGCGCGCCGAACCCCTGGTCGCCGAGGGCGGCATCGCCGTACTGCGCGGCAACCTCGCCCCGGACGGCGCGCTCGTCAAACCGGCCGCCGCCTCCCCGCACCTGCTGCGCCACCGGGGCCGGGCCGTCGTCTTCGACTCCATCGAGGACTTCCGCGCCCGGATCGACGACCCCGATCTGGACGTCGACGCCGACTCCGTGCTCGTTCTGCGTGGCTGCGGACCCAAGGGCTACCCGGGCATGCCGGAGGTAGCCAACATGCCCCTGCCGAAAAAGCTCCTCGAACAGGGCGTCCGCGACATGGTGCGCGTCTGCGACGGCCGGATGAGCGGCACGGCGTACGGGACGGTCGTCCTCCACGTCGCACCGGAAGCCGCCGCGGGCGGCCCCCTCGCCCTCGTGCGGACCGGCGACTTCATCGTCCTCGACGTCGATGCCCGCCGCATCGACGTCGACGTGTCCGCCGACGAACTCGCCTGTCGGGAGCCGGACCGGGCCACGGCCCACGGCTTCGCCGCCCCCCGGCGTGGCTGGGAACGCCTCTACGTCGACCATGTCCTCCAGGCCGACACCGGCGCCGACCTCGACTTCCTCATCGGGTCCAGCGGCTCCGAGGTGAGCCGCGAGTCGCACTGACGGGGCGAGAAGCCGTCTGAGAGGGTGCGGGCGGGTCAGGAGAGCAGTCGGCGTAGTGGGTGGGGGCCAGGTGGGCGTCCTTGTCCGTGAGGACGTCGCCCTTCACCACGGCGAACCTGCCGGCGGTGGGGTCGGTGACGACCGTGCGGTGATCGCCCTTGCGGGACAGGGTGATCCGGCCCAGCTCGTCCAGGGAGAAGACCTCGGGCCCCGCGATGTCGCGCACGCCGTTCAGCGGGGCGCCCGCGGCGACCTCCGCCACCGCGTCGGCCACGTCCTTGGACGCGATCGGCTGGATCGGCGTGGCGGGCAGCGGGACGGTGTCGCCGTCGGCGGTCCAGGACAGGACGGCGTCCATGAACTCCGTGAACTGCGTCGCCCGGACGATGGAGTAGGGGATCGGCCCGGTCGTGAGGATGTTCTCCTGGAGCACCTTGGCCCGGTAGTGGTCCAGCTCCGGCACCTGGTCCACGCCGACGTTCGAGAGGACGACGACGTGT
Organism: Streptomyces sp. NPDC057474; assembly: GCF_042802555.1. Lineage (NCBI taxonomy): Bacteria > Bacillati > Actinomycetota > Actinomycetes > Kitasatosporales > Streptomycetaceae > Streptomyces > Streptomyces sp. NPDC057474. Next base: position 12,981 of record NZ_JBHVDX010000121.1, read on the forward strand.
ACGACGCCGCCCTTTTCGGCGGCGGCCAGCAGGTTGTCCATCGAGGTCCGGAAGAAGTCCGGGGGAGGCCTCGTCGAAGGTCGGGGAGTTCGTCAGGTTGACGACGACGTCGGCTCCCGCGACCGCCTCGTCCACTCCCTGTCCGGTGATGACGTCGACTCCGGTGGACTGCGAGTGCGGGACCGCCTCGTGCCCGGCGGCGTTCAGATTCCTGACGACCTGCGACCCGATCAGCCCGGTACCGCCGCGATGACCGCGAACTTCATGGCATGCCTTCGCCGCAAATGTGCCGATGTGTGATGATTCAACCGTCGATGAAGGTGAGTGTCTCGTCGAGCGGCGCTCGGCCCGTGCGGGTGCGATCCGCCGTCCCGTCCTCGAATCCGATCGACATGCCGCAGAAGAGGATCAGCTCGTCCGGCGGTGACAGGGCCTCCGCGACGGTCCGGTGGTACTTCGCCCACGCCATCTGCGCGCAGCTGTGCAGCCCTTCGGCGCGGAGCAGCAGCATGACGGTCTGCAGATACATGCCGACGTCGGACCACTGGGCCGGGCCCATGGCGCGGTCGATGTAGCAGAACAGGGCGGCGGGCGCGCCGAAGCAGTCCCAGTTCGCGGAAGCGGCCCTCTGGCGGGCCTCCAGATCTTCGCGCGGAATGCCGAGTGCGCCGTAGCGCTGCTCGCCGAAGGCGGACCGGCGCTCGCGATACGGGGACCTCAGTGCGGGCGGGTACATCTCGTACTCCGGCTCGTCCCAGGCGTCGCCCGTGGCCACGCGCTCGCCGGTGCGTTTCTTGAGTTCGGTCAGCGGTCTGCCGGTCAGTGCGTAGGCGTGCCAGGGCTGGAGGTTCGACCCGGACGGCGCCCGGGTCGCGGTGGACAGCACCCGCTTCAGCGCCGCCCTCGGGACGGGCCGGTCGGTGAATCCGCGCACCGCCCGTCGGCTCGTGACCGCCTCGTAGACGTCCAAGACCGCCTATCTCCTCCGCGTTCGACGTCTCTGCCTTCGTTGCAACTGCGATGGTATCATTCAATACTATCTCGTGTTTAACTATTGACCGTACGATCCTCAGCCCCGGCTCTCCGCCTCGGGCACCGCACTTTGGAGATGGTCATGGCCACGTTGCTGCACATCGACTCGTCCGTGCTTCCCGGCGAGGCGTCCCTGTCCCGCTCGGTCGCGGACGCCTTCCGCCAGGTCTGGGAGGAGCGGCACCCGCGGGGCACGGTGATCCACCGCGACCTCGCAGCCGACCCGGTCCCGCACATCACCGCCGACGGCTGGTCGGCCGGATTCGCCGACCCGTCGGAGCGGACCCCGGAGCAGGCCGCCGCCTTCGCCGCGCGTGTGCGGCTCATCGAGGAACTGGAGGGGGCGGACGCCGTCCTGATCGGCGCCCCCATGTACAACTTCTCGATCCCGTCGACCCTCAAGGCCTGGCTGGACAACGTGATCCTCTTCGGCCGCACCGCGGGCGAGACCCCCTCCACCCGGGACATCCCGGTCACCGTCGTCGCCAGCCGCGGCGGCTCCTACGCGCCGGGCACCCCGCGCGAGGGCTTCGAGTTCGTGCGGACCTACCTGGAGGCAGTCCTCCATCGCACCCTCGGCATGGACCTCGACTTCATCGTCCCGGAACTCACCATGGCACCCAGCAACCCGGCCATGTCCGAACTGATCCCCCTCTACGAGGACTCCCGCAAGCGCGCCTTCGAGGACGCGGCCCTCAAGGCCAAGGAACTCGCGGAGCGCCTCGCGGCGTGACCCCGGTCCACGGGGCCGTGTGACGCCTCGCCTCAGGGCGTCACGCGGTGTCCTCGCCGCCCGCGGGATGGGTGAACCGGGTCAGCAGATCCATCAGCCGCGCGGGCTCGTCGGGCGCCAATTCGGCGACCAGGCGCTCGGCCAGCGGCTCCGCCGCCACATGGGCCGCGTCGAACAGCTCCAGCCCCTGCGGCGTGATCTCCACCGCCCGCGCCCGCCGGTCCCCCGGAACGGCCTTGCGCACGGCCAGCTTCCTGCGCTCCAGGTCGTCCACGATCCGCATGATTCCGGCCTTGTCCGACCCCGTCGCCGTCGCCAGGTCCCGCTGCACCGTGGGCCCGTGGTTGACCAGCTCGATCAGCACGGCGAAGTGCCGCAGCTCGATGCCGAGCGGCCGGAGCGCCTCCGTCATCACCGTGGCCGCACGCGAGTGCGCCCGGCGCAGCAGCAGACCGAGAGCGAACGGCGATGCGTCCCCGGGGCGGTCGGTCGCACGCAAGGGGCGGTCGGTCGCGCGCGAGGAGGCGGCTCCGTGAGGAACGTCGGCGGGCATGAGGCCCACACTACCGTCGTGCGTTCATCCGATACGGTATCGATCGAGACCAAGTGCGGGGGGTCGGCGCGGCGGCAGCGGGATGTTCCGCGGGTGGTGCTGATGACCGACAGGACCGACAGGACGAGACGGGGCGAGCGGGTCGGCGAGATGCGGGTGGGCGCGACGCGGCTGGGCCTCCTGCTCCTCGTAACAGCCGGGTGCGCGGATGGGACATATCGATCGTCGACACCGTCGCCGCCAACGACTCCTGCGGCCTGTACGTCCTCGGAGCCACACCCGTACCTCTCACCGCCGCGGACCTCCGCGCCGTGACGATGACCACGACCCGGAGCGGCGCCACCGTCTCCGAGGGCACCGGCGCCGACTGTCTCGGCGGCCCCTCAACGCGGCCGTCTGGCTCGCCTCCGCTCTCGCCGAGCGCGGCGACCCGCTCCGCGCGGGCGACCTCGTCCTGACCGGCGCCCTCGGCCCCATGGCCCCGGCCCGCCCCGGGGCGATGTTTTCGAGGCCCACATCTCGGGCCTGGGCTCCGTACGGGTCCGGTTCGCAGAAGCCGACGCGGCGCGCAGCCGCGGGGGAACACTGGGATGCTGAACGAGGAACGCTGCCCAAGACCTGACGACCAGTGGTGGTGAGCGCCGTGGCAGGGTCCGAGGAGAGCGGTTCGGGGCCGGCCGTCCCGTGCGCCGATCCCCAGGGCGACCCGTTCCTGCGCACCCGGTTCGCCGTACCGGCCCGGCCCGCCATGTTCCTCCGGCGGAAACGCCTGATCGACCACCTCGACCAGGCCCTGAGGACACCGTTGACCATGGTCAACGGGGCCGCCGGCGCCGGCAAGACCCTGCTGGTCGCCGACTGGGCCGCGCGGCAGGACCTGCCGGTCGCCTGGCTCACCACCGAGGCCGGCGATCAGGGACCCGGCATGTTCTGGGCGTACTTCCTCCAGGCACTGCGCGCCGCCGGCGTGCCACTGCCGCCCGAGATCGGCTGCCCGGCCGACGCCGGCCGCGTGGACCGTACGCTGCTGACACGGCTCGCCGCGGAGCTGGGCGCCCGGGAGCGGCCCTTGATCGTGGTGCTCGACGAGTACGACCGGGTGACCGACCCGGAGATAGCGGACCAGCTGGAGTTCGTGCTGCACCACGCGGCGCCCGGCATGCGCCTGATCCTCGTCACCCGCACCGAACCGCTGCTGCCGCTGCACCGCCATCGGGCGGCCGGTGACATGACGGAGATCAGGAACGCCGAGCTGGCCTTCACGCCCGAGGAGGCGGCCGTACTGCTGCGCCGGCACGGCCTGCGGCTCCCGGTGCCCGTCGCGGAGGCGCTCGGGGAGCGCACCCGGGGGTGGGCGGCCGGTCTGCGGCTGTGCGCGCTGGCCGCGCGGGAGAGTCCGGATCCGGAGACGTATCTGAAGCGATTCGAGGCCGAGCGCACGGCAGTCGCCGACTTCCTGCTCGCGGAGGTGCTCGAACGGCAGACCCCCGAGACCCAGGATCTCCTCCTGCGGGTCAGCGTCCTGGAGCGGTTTCGTCCCGAACTGGCGAACGCGCTGACGGAACGCACCGACGCCGAGGGCATCCTGGCCGGGCTGCACCGTGAGAACGCGTTCGTCGAGGACCTCGGGCACGCCCGGTACCGCCTCCACCCGCTCTTCGGGGAGATCCTCCACGCCCATCTGCGGATGCGCCGTCCCGGCCTGGAACCCCTACTCCACCGGCGGGCCGCCGAGTGGCTGCGCCGCTCGGGCACCCTCGCGGAGGCGCTCGGCCACGGGGCCGCGGCGGGCGACTGGGAGTTCACCGCCGGCGCCCTCGTCGACGACCTCGCCATCGGTCAGCTCTTCACGGGCCTGCGCTCCGGCGACCTCGCCGAGCTGTTCTCCCGCATGGGCCCCGAGGCGACGAGCCCCGCCGCGAACCTCGTACGGGCGGCCCGTGAGCTCTCCCGGTGCGAGCTCGACCGGGGCCTGACCCATCTGCGGCACGCGGAGCGGGGCCTGGCGGGGGACGAGAGCCGGGCGGAGGCGGAGGACGCACCGGGTCCGGCGGCGGCACGGCTGAGCTATGTCCTGCTGGAGGCGCTGGCGGCCCGGCTGACCGGCTCGCCGGCGAAGGCGGAGCTGGCGGCCGGAACGGCCGAGAGGCTGCGGGAACAGGTACCCGCCCACCTCCTGGACAAGCACCCCGAACTCACCGCCCTCCTTCTGGCCCATCTGGGGTCGACACGGCTGTGGGCCGGGCGCTTCGAGGAGGCACGTGCCGCACTGTCCCTGGTCGCCGACGGCTCCGGGGACGCGTCGACGGCACTGCCGCGCGAGGACTCCCTCGGCCGCCTGGCCCTCATCGACTACCTGAACGGCTGGCTCGGCCGGGCGGAACGCAAGGCCATGGCGGCGCTGACCGTGTCCGAGCGATACAGCCTGCCGCAGCCGTCCGGCTTCGGCATCGGACGGCTGGTCCTAGCCGCCGTGGCCGTCGACCGGGACGAACTGCGGCTGGCCCGGGCCCATCTCGACGCGGCGGCGGACGCCCGCCCCACGATGCGGGACCCGGTGACGGAGGCCGGCCGGGCCCTCGCCACCGCCCGACTGCTGCTGGCCCACGGCGACACCGCCGCCGCCCTGGCGGCGGCGGAACCGGCCGTGGCCGCCGACGTGGCCTCACCCTGGGTGGAGGGACACACGGCACTGGTCGCCGCCGCCACCCACCTCGCCCGAGGCCGGCCCGAGGCGGCCGCCGCACTGCTGCACGCCGTGCCCGGCCACCAGCCGGTGTGCGCGGTGGGGGAGGCGCGGGCCCGGCTCGCCGCGGGCACACCCCTCGCGGCGATCGACCTGTTGGACGGGGTGCTGCCCGAGAGCCGCACCGGCCCCGCGGTGACCGTACGGGCCCTGCTGGTCCGCGCCGAGGCCGCGCACGCCGTCGGCGACCCGGCCGCCGTGCGCAGGCTCGTCGCCCGGGCACTCCACGAGGCCCGGCGCGAGCGGCTGCGCCGGCCCTTCGCCGAAGCCGGCGGATGGCTCCCGCCCGTCCTCGACACCCCACCGCTGAGGGGCCTCGCGGCCGGCTGGCTCACCCCGGGACCCCCAGGACCGCCGCCGCACACCGGGCCCCGGCCCGAGGACCGGCCGCCGGTGGTGGAGGAGCTGAGCGGGCGCGAACGCGATGTGCTGCGGCGGCTGGACCGGATGATGTCCACCGAGGAGATCGCCGCCGACCTGTGCGTGTCGGTGAACACCGTCAAGACCCACCTCAAGAGCGTCTTCCGGAAACTGGCGGTGAACCGCCGCAACGACGCGGTACGCCGCGCCCGCGAACTGCGCCTGCTGTGATCCCGCCACGCCGTGGCCCCGCCACGCTGTGGCCCCGCCACCCTGCTGCTCTGTGGCACCGGCCGCGCGTCGGCGGTCGGAGTTGTCCCCGTGCCCCACTTGCAGTCGGCCGGCGATCCGATCCGGGCTCGTGACCCCGGAGCTCGCCGCTCCGATCTGTCCGCGTACCAACCATCCCGCTGGCACGTCCGCCGCCTCAATGATCGGATCAGCATGTCCGGCTGCGCGACCACGGCGCCGGACGCGACCTCGGGACTGGCCGTGGCGAATGCGGAGGTCACCTGGACTGTCATGGCGTTGGCCAGGCGGTCACCTCTGCGCGGACACAGTGTTCGGCTCATCAACTCTTACGGGAGTCTGGCGAGCAGTGGCCCCCCGCCGCCTTCCCGGCGACCCAGAAGGACGCCTGGTACTGGACGGCCGGCGCCTCCGGCCCCGAGCCCGCCGTGCGCTGGGCCCTGAACTACGACGATGGCTACACCGACTACCGCAAGCTCACCACTGCATACGTCCGCTGCGCACGCTGAACACAGCGGTGTCCGGTTCTCGCCAGTCCGCGGTAAATGCCTGGACTGAGGGCCTCCCCCGACGGGACACTTCCGACTTCCGAACTGCGGGAGTGTGATGGGAACAACAGAAACGCGAGGGCCGACGCCGGGCAGGAGCGCGGTCGTTCTGGCGCTGCGCCGCTACGGACGGGAACTGCTGCGACTACGACGGCTGGCCCTGCCCGCGCTGCTGCTGCCGGCCGTGGGCAACATCGGCATCCGCTACGTCGCCCCCCTCCTGATCGCCAAACTGGCAGGACAGGCTGCCGACGACGGCGGTCTCACCCTCAGCTCGGCGCTGCCGTACGTGGTGGGCTTCGGCGTGACGCTGCTGCTCGCCGAGGCCGTGTGGCGGGTCGGGCAGCACTGCCTGAACCGCGTGGACGCCCTCGGCATGGAACACCTGTACGTGAGCGGCATGGACGAACTCCTCGCCAAGGACGCGGCATTCTTCCACGACAACTTCGCCGGCTCCCTGACCAAACGGGTGCTGAGCTTCGGCAAGCGCTTCGAGGACTTCGTCGACACGGTGACGTACCGGATCGTGGGCAGTCTCGTTCCCCTGGTGTTCGGTGCCGTGGTGCTGTGGAGCTACGAACCGATGCTCGTCGCCGGCCTTCTTGTGATGATCGCGCTGACCGTGGTGGCCGCGACACCTCTGATCCGTCGCCGGCAGAGGCTCGTCAACGACCGCGAGGCGGCGATCGCCCGGGTCTCCGGCCACGTCGCCGACAGCCTCATGAACATGGAGACCATCCGGGCGTTCGCGGCCGAGCGACGGGAGGCCGACGAACACCGCGGCCGTGTCGCGGACTCCCGGCGCCTGACGCTGACGTCGTGGGACTACGGCAATCTGCGCGTCGACACCCTGATCGCCCCCATGTCCGTGCTGACCAACGTGCTGGGCCTGTTGGTCGCCGTCGCCTTCGGTGGCCCGGGCCAGGGAGTGGAGGAGATCGTCGTCGCTTTCACCTACTACTCCAACGCCACCCAGATCATGTTCGAGTTCAACCAGATCTACCGGCGTCTGGAAAGCTCGATGACCGAGGCCGCGCAGTTCACCGAGCTGCTGCTGGATCCGCCCACCGTGCTCGACCCGAGGGAACCCGAACCGCTCGCACCACGAAACACCGGCATCCGCTTCGAGGCGGTGACCTTCGCCCACGCCGGTGCGAAGCCGATTTTCCAGGCACTCGACCTGGACGTGCCCGCAGGCGCACGGATCGGTCTGGTCGGCAGGTCCGGCGGCGGCAAGACCACACTCACCCGGCTCCTGCTGCGGATGTCGGACATCGACGACGGACGCATCCTGATCGGTGGTCAGGACATCAGCCGGCTGCGTCAGACCGACCTGCGCTCACTGATCGCCTACGTCCCGCAGGAACCCGCCATGTTCCACCGCAGCCTGCGGGACAACATCGCCTTCGCCCGGCCCGGCGCCACCGACGAGGAGATCCACGCCGCGGCCGCGGCCGCGCACGTCACGGAGTTCGCCGACCAACTCCCCGACGGCTTCAGCACTCTGGTGGGGGAGCGGGGGGTGAAACTCTCGGGCGGCCAGCGCCAGCGCGTCGCCCTCGCCAGGGCCATCCTGCGCGACGCCCCGATCCTGCTGCTCGACGAGGCGACCAGCGCGCTGGACTCGGAGAGCGAGCTCCTCGTCCAGGACGCCCTGTGGCGGTTGATGGACGGACGTACGGCCCTCGTGGTCGCCCACCGTCTGAGCACGGTCGCCGGCATGGACCGTCTCGTCGTCCTCGACCGCGGAAGCGTCGTCGAACAGGGCACGCACGAGGAGCTGCTCGCGGCGAACGGTGCCTACGCCAAGCTGTGGCAGCACCAGTCGGGCGGCTTCCTCGGCGAGAGCACCGAGTCGGCCCTCGGACGCCCGGTCCCAGGAGCCGGTTCCAGCGGGCTGCCCGGACCGGCCGACCCGGCGCCGGACGGGGACAGCAGGACGTCGTCGCACGCTCGTACGGGCACCGGGTCCACGTGACCGAGTCGGCCACGGACATCCTCGCCCGCCGGCGGTGTCATGCTGATACGCCCGTCGCATGAGGCAAACCGCGAAGCGCCGGGGGATACGACCGCTGCTCCCGGACCGGCCGACGCGGTCCGGGAGAACGAGGTGGCTGTCGACGATGACGTGGGTGCTCACCGATCCCAAACGCTCGCACGACGGGTGCGGGGAGCACACGATCCGTGCCGCGTCCACGCCCGGCGCCACGGGGCCGACCCCACGCGGGTGCGACCCGGATACGGAGAGGGGCCAACCCCGGCGGATCGCGGCAACCGGCGGCTGCACCGGCGGGGAGAGAGGACTTCCTGACCTGTAAGTAGAGCACCAACATCGCGGTCGCGGCCGTATCCCGTGAACTGGCGAACTGATGCTGGAGTTTGGCGGTGATGGACGACCGGCATCCTGTTGACGCGGACGGATCAGCCAGTAACCTCACGACTTTGGATATAACGCCAATGACCCATGCCGACCGGCGCGTTGGATGTAACTTCGTCGGCATGAGCAACGAAATTCGCATAGACCGTTCCCCGTCCCCTGGGGGCGGTATCCAGATCACGGTCAGTCTTTCCCCCACGGTTTTGGCGAAGCTCCAAACGGACGGCTCCTGGACGGAGTCAATCGGCGAAGGCCAGGTCACTGGCGACGGACCGGCCATCACCCAGATCGAGTTCAGGGTGGCGTAGGTCTCGTACCGCGCGAGTGATCGCGTCGGCCCGGCTGCCGCCTGGTATGCCGCGCACCAGGCAGCCGCCCGGAAAGCATCATGGCTGAACCGGAGGGTCCGGCCAGCGGCAGGGCGGGGAGAAGACCCGCGGGCGAGGAAGCTGTTCGGGACGAGCAGGCTGACCTAGTGCCGCATCAGGCAACGTTCGCCCTGGGCGGTCTGCGACGATGGCGCCATGGACGAGGAAGTCATCCCCATTCTTCGCGTCGAGGACGCTGCGGCGGCGGTCGCGTGGTACGAGCGACTGGGCTTCGCCAAGCAGTGGGAACATCGCTTCGAACCGGGACTTCCCGCGTTCGTCGAGGTCGCCCGGGGCGGGGTGCGGTTGTTCTTGTCGGAGCACAAGGGAGATGCCCGCCCTGACACGTTGGTCTAGCGGCGGCTGCCGGAGGGGTCAGGAGGCGTCTTCGATGGTGACGCTGACCTCGTCGTTGTCGGCGAGCTGTTTGGTGGCGCTTTCATGCATGTGACCCAGGATGATCAGGTCGTTGCCGGTGCTGGGTGAGCCGTCGCGGTAGTAGATGGCGAGGTTGCCCCAGGGTGCGTAGTAGGCGAGGTCGCCGGTACGGGGATGGACTCCGCTCGGCGCGCCGGAGGCGGACAGCCGACTGGGCAGGTCGGCGATCTTCTCGTTCTGGTGAAAGTCGGTCAGGTTCAGGGTGAGGGGGAGCTGGGCGGCGAAGTCCCGGGCGGCGGCGCTGTTGTTGAGAGTGGCGTCGACGGGGGTGCCGTCGATGGTGATCCGGATGTTCATGGCGGCGGACCTGTCAGGGGTTGTGGTGGCTGCGGGACTTGTCGTCGTCCGCTCCGGCGTGCTCGGGGAGGCGGCCGATGGCGTGCTGGGGGATGCGGACGGTGGCGAATCGTCGGTGCAGGCGGCCACGGCAAACAGCAGGGCCGCGGCTACGGCGGCACGGGGCAGGGCGGGAAGGGCGGCCAGGGTCACGGGGTGTCCAGGAGCTCAGTCGGGGAAGGGCTCGGAGTAGTGGCGGAAGCCTTCGCGCTCGGTGTGGATGCCGTAGAGGCGCTGGGCCAGGGCGTCGGGGCTGCTGTGTTCGGCGTCGGGCCGGATGGCGCCCGGCACGATCAGCTGGGCGACATGGATGTTCTGCGGGGCGAGGGTGTCGTGGAGCATGCGGGCGTAGGCGCTTTCGGCGGCGAAGGCGATGGAGGTGCCGGCGACGTTCGGGTTGGGGCGTACGGCGCTGGAGCCGTTGACGAACAGGAGGGTGCCGCGGCCGAGTTCGCGCATGCCGGGCAGGACGGCGTTCACCGCGGTGACGGGGCCCTTGACGGAGAAGGCGAGGGGCGCGTCGAGGTCGTCGGCGCCGGTGTCGAGGACCGGTTTCATGAAGTCGGCGCGGGGGACGGGGCTGTACTGGAGGATCTCGACGGGCCCCAGCGTGGCTCCGGCCGTGTACAGGGCCGCCGTCAGGGACTCGATGTCGAGGACGTCGGCGGCGAAGCCGCGGGCGTTGATGCCGTCGCGGGCCAGTTCTGCCGTGAGGACGTCCAGGTTCTCGGCGTTGCGGGAGATGAGGGCGACGGTGTGGCCGGCGGCTGCGAAGCGGCGGGCGGTGGCGAGCCCGAGGCCGGGGCCGGCGCCGATCAGGGCGAAAGTGGTCACGGTAAGTCCCTTTCCAGAAGGGGGCCCGTCCGGGGCCGGGCTGGGGATGCCCGGTCCCGCGATGGGCGGTTTACGGGTCAGGGCTTCAGGAGGGCCTTGATGGCGCGGCGCTCGTCCATCGCCTTGTAGCCCTCGGCGACCTGGTTCAGCGGCAGGGTGAGGTCGAAGACCTTGCCCGGGTTGATCCGGCCGGTCAGGACGCGGTCGATCAGGTCGGGCAGGTAGCGGCGCACGGGGGCGGGGCCGCCGCGCAGGCCGACCTGTGAGAAGAACAGCTCCTGGCCCTCGACCGAGACCTCGTGCGGGACGCCGACGAAGCCCACGTTGCCGCCGGGACGGGCGGAGTGCAGGGCCTGCCGCATGGACTCGGCCGTGCCGACGCACTCCAGGACCGAGTCGGCGCCTATACCGCCGGTGAGGTCCTTGACGCGGGCGATGCCTTCGTCGCCGCGTTCGCTGATGATGTCGGTGGCGCCGAACTCCAGGGCCAGCTTCTGCCGGGACTCGTGGCGGCTCATCGCGATGATCCGCTCGGCGCCCAGTTCCCTGGCGGCGATGACTCCGCACAGGCCGACCGCGCCGTCACCGACGACGACGGAGGTGGAGCCGGGCCTCACCTCGGCCGCGAGGGCGGCGTACCAGCCCGTGCCCATCACGTCGGAGACGGCGAGCAGGCTGGGCACCAGATCGCCGGACGGGTGCTCGTCGGTGGCGACCAGCGTGCCGTGGGCGTTGGGGATACGGACGTAGTCCGCCTGGCAGGTGCTCATGAACTCCCGGTTGAGACAGCTGGACTGCCAGCCGTTCCGGCAGTTCACACAGGTGTTGTCCGAGATGGCGAAGGAGCCGACCACGAACTGCCCCGGCTTGACGTTGGAGACCTCGCTGCCGACCTCCTCGACGATGCCGACGTACTCGTGCCCCATCGGATGGGGCTCGTCCACCGGCTCGGCGCCGCGGTAGGGCCACAGGTCCGAGCCGCACACACAGGTGGCGACCGTGCGGATGACGGCGTCGGTCGGTCGGCTGATCTTCGGGTCGTCCAGGGTCTCGAAGCGCACGTCGCCGGGGGCGTGAATGACTGCTCCGCGCATGATGGGGTGCTTCCTTCGGTACGAGGGTCTGCAACCGCAACCGGGAATCTGGACCGGCTGCTCGAAATCCAGCCTCACACGCGAGGGCGGGCGCGAAAAGCGGAGGAATCTGTCCTGGGAGAGGAACATCCAGGGAGGAAATTCTCCCCCCTTCCCCAGGTGCGATCGATGTAATGCTGGGAAGCATGACCAGCAACGTCCCCCTGAACGAACTGGGAGAATTCCTCAAGAAGCGCCGCTCACAGCTGAGCCCGCGCACGGTCGGGCTTCCCTCGACAAGCCGGCTGCGCCGGGTGGACGGGCTGCGCCGCGAGGAGGTCGCTCAACTCGCCTCGATCAGCACCGACTACTACACCCGGCTCGAGCAGGGCCGCATGCAGGCGTCCGCTCCCGTCCTGGACACTCTTGCCCGGGTTCTGCATCTGGATGACGACGAGCGGGGCTATCTGTTCCAGCTCGCGGGCAGGACCACCGTCCGCACGCGGCGCCGCGGCGTGCAGAAGGTCCAGCCACAGCTGCAGCGGGTACTGGAGGACCTCACCTCCGTCCCGGCCATGATCCAGGGGCGGCGCGGTGACATCCTGGCGTGGAACGTGCTGGCGGCCGCGCTGGTCACCGATTTCTCCCATATTCCGGAGAAGCACCGCAACTACCCCCGGCTCCTGTTCATCGAACCGGCGATGCGCGGCCTCTACGCCGACTGGGAGACGGCTGCGTACGTCACCGTGGCGCAGCTGCGGATGGAGGCGGCGAAGTATCCGGAGGATCCCCGTCTGATCGCGCTGGTCGGTGAACTGTCCATGCGCGACCAGCAGTTCGCCCAGTGGTGGGGCGACCACCGCGTCGCGGCCCGCACCGTGGGCACGAAGACCCTCATCCATCCGGTCGTGGGCGAGGTCACCCTCGACTGCGACACCCTGACCGCCAACACCGACCCCGACCAGTACATGACGGTCTGGACCGCTGCCCCGGGCTCCCCCGCGCACGACCGGCTGCGCATTCTCGCCTCCTGGGCTGCCGACCAGAACCTGCCGGCCTCGTCAGGATGGGAAGCATGACCAGCAACGTTCCTCTCAATGAGCTCGGCGAATTCCTCAAGAAGCGTCGCTCCGAGCTGAGCCCGCGCACGGTCGGGCTGCCGGAGACCGGCGGGTCCCGCCGGGTGGACGGGCTCCGCCGCGAGGAGGTCGCCCAGCTCGCCTCGATCAGCACGGACTACTACACGCGTCTTGAGCAGGGGCGTATGCAGGCGTCCGCTCCCGTGCTGGACACTCTTGCCCGGGTTCTGCGTCTGGATGACGACGAGCGGGGCTATCTGTTCCAGCTCGCGGGCAAGACCACCACCCGCACCCGGCGCCATGGCAGGCAGAAGGTCCAGCCGCAGCTGCAGCGCGTGCTGGACGATCTCACCGCGACCCCGGCCATCGTGCAGGGGCGGCGCGGGGACATCCTGGCGTGGAACGCGCTGGCGGCCGCGCTGGTCACCGACTTCTCCCGTATCCCGGAGAAGCACCGCAACTACCCCCGGCTCATCTTCACCGATCCGGCGATGCGCAGCCTGTACGCCGACTGGGAGGGCTCGGCACGGATCGCCGTGGCGCAACTGCGGATGGAGTCGGCGCAGTATCCCGAGGATCCCCGTCTGATCGAGCTGGTCGGTGAACTGTCCACACGTGACAAGCAGTTCGCCCAGTGGTGGGGCGACCACCGCGTAGCGGCCCGTACCGTGGGCACCAAGACCCTCCATCACCCCGTGGTGGGTGAGCTGGTCCTGGACTGGGACACCCTCACCGCCAACACCGATCCCGACCAGCACCTCACCGTCTGGACCGCCGCCCCCGGTTCCCCCACCCACGAGCGGCTGCGCATCCTCGCCTCCTGGGCCGCCGACCAGAACCTGTCACCCTCTTCTTCCCTCCGCTGAACGATGCCTACGGCAGCCGAGGAGCTGCTCGCTCGGGGAGCACCGGAACCTCCTTCGACACCGCTTGTCGGGCCGAACAGCCGGACGACGTGGAGATTCACCGTGGCAATACGTGCGCCGCTGTCCTGGGGGGACCATCCCAAGTGGTGGCGATGTGCCGACACCTGTGGCGACCCCGCCGGGCTGTATGTACCGCATGCCGTCGGCCCGTGAGCGTGACCTGCTGCTAGTCCGTGGGGCGAGCACCGTGTCAGCCGATGTTCGGAGCGCTCTCGCTCGGCCCGACCGACTGGTCCGCGGCTGCTCGGGGCTGAGGCGGGGGCGTCTCGGAGCGGGTGGCGCGCATCAGCGCGAGTGCCGTCAGCGGTACGAGGGTGAGGGCGGCCGCCACTGTGCCGACCAGCGGGGGCCCTGCCGGCCCCAGCGGTGAGGTCAGGGCGATGCCCGCCGTCCAGGAGCCGATGGCGATGCCCACGTTGGGCGCCGCGCCGCTGAGGCCGGAGGCGAGGGTGGGAGCGGAACCGGCGAAGCGCAGGGCCAGTGCGCCGAGCGCCGGGTTCGCGGCGAAGCCGGTCACCCCCATCAGTGTCACCAGGACGACGGTCGCCACAGGGCTTGTGGAGAGAAAGGTCAACAACAGCAGGACCAGCGTGGTCGTGGCAGCGGCCGTGATGAGTGTGGCAAGGGGGCGACGGTCGCCCAGGCGCCCGCCGACCGTGGTGCCCAGCAGCGCGCCCAGGCCGTAGCCGGTCAGGACCATGGGCACGGCCCCAGCGGAGATGCCGGCCCGCTCGGTGAGCAGGGGCGAGATGTAGGTGTACGTCGCCAGAACACCGCCCATCAGCAGCGTCATGGCACTCAGCGTCAGCCAGACCCGAACATCCCGCAGCGCGGCGAACTCGGCCCGGACGGAAGGCGCTTCGCGTCGCTCGTCGGCAGGGATGTACCGGCCGATGACCGCCGCCGCGCCGGCTGACAGCGCGGCCAGCACCCAGAACGGCCCGCGCCAGCCCGACAGCTGCCCCAGCCACGCGCCCAGCGGTACGCCGGCCACGGTGGCCACGGTCAGACCTCCCAGGAGCATGCCCAGGGCCCGTGACGTCGCTGCCGGCCCTGCCGCGGTCGTGGCCACGATCGCGGCGACGCACCAGAAGGTCCCGGTGGCCAGTGCGGTCACCACGCGGGCCGCGAGCACGAGAGCGAAGGACGAGCTGAGCGCGGCGACCAGGTGGCCGAGGGCGAAGACGACGAGCGCGAGGACCAGCGTGGAGCGCCGGGGCAGGCGCAGCGTCGCGATAGCCATCGCCGGCGCCCCGACGATCATGCCTGCCGCGAACGCCGTGATCAGCAGACCCGCCTGAGACAGGGAGACATTCAGATCGTCGGCGATCTCGGGCAGCAGACCCGCGATGACGAATTCGGTGGTGCCCATGAGGAATGTTCCGGCGGACAGCACCAGGACGACGAAGGGCAGCTTGCGGGGTCGGCCGTCGTTCGGGGGTGACATTCGGTGGCATTCTCTTTTCGTGGCGACATGCGACCGCCGTGGGGTGGGGGACGCCGAAGAGCATCACACCGCACGGGCTTTCTGTGAGGGGAGGAATTCCTCCCTGCTTCGTGGCGGAGCGATGATCGACCGAACTGTCGGCAGCTGCCGCTTTGCGGATAAAGAACTGCAGATGCACTGTGAAGCGCATCGGGGCGCAGAAGAGGAACTGCTTCGCATGGGGAGGCTCTGGCCGTAGGCGCTGGTGCCGGCAACCCCAGGCGCTGGACGGGCAGGGAACCAGCGGCACAGCGTGTGTCCCGGGCCCTGCCCAACAGGCCCTACGCCGTGGGGGCACCCCGTCGGCCATCGGCCAGGATCTGCCGCGTCCTCCCTCAGCCGACTGCGACCGGACTCCCCTGAGGGAGCGGCCGGTGGATCGGACCGGTGGCCTGTGTCAGGGGCAGGCCTGTGCCCTGGCCGGCGTGGGCGATGATCTCCGCGACGATGGAGATGGCCGTCTCCTCGGGGGTGCGGGCGCCGAGGTCGAGGCCGATCGGTGAGCGCAGCCGGGCGAGCTGTTCCTCGGTCACGCCGGCCTCGCGCAAGAGGCGCAGGCGTTCGTGATGGGTGCGTCGGGAGCCCATGGCGCCGATGTAGCCGACGGGCAGGTCGAGGGCCAGGCGCAGCAGGGGGATGTCGAACTTGGCGTCGTGGGTGAGGACGCAGATCGCGGTGCGTGCGTCCACCTCGGTGCGTTCCAGGTAGCGGTGGGGCCAGTCGACGACGACCTCGTCGGCGTGCGGGAAGCGTGCGGCGGTGGCGAAGACGGGGCGGGCGTCGCAGACGGTGACCCGGTAGCCGAGGAAGCCGCCGGCCTGGCTGAGTGCGGCGGCGAAGTCGACGGCGCCGAAGGCCAGCAGGCGCGGGCGGGACGCGTTGACATGGACAAGGACGGTCAATGGTTCGGGGCAGCCGTCCCCGTTGCCGCCGACCGTGACACGGGCGGTGCGTCCGGCTCGCAGCAGGGCCCTGGCTTCCTCCGCCACAAGTCGGTCCGCCGGCCCGTCGTCCAGGGTGCCGTAGGTGACGCTGCCGCCGACGAGGACGCTCAGGGTCGAGCCGAGGAGGTTGCGGGGGCCGTCCACGATCTGCGCCACAGCGGTGGGCCGGCCCCGGACGACGTCGGCGAGGGCTGCGCCGATGTGCTGCTGGGCCGAGGGATCGATGCGTTGGACGAGGACGTCGAGTTCGCCGCCGCAGGTCAGGCCGACGGCGAAGGCGTCGTCGTCGGAGTAGCCGAACCAGGCGCGCTGGGGGGCACCCCGGTCGCGGAGCACCTGTCGGCACAGTTCGTAGACCGCGCCCTCGACGCATCCGCCGGAGATGCTCCCGACGGCGTTGCCGTCGGCGTCCACCGCGACCGAGGTGCCGGCGGGCAGGGGTGCGCTGCCGGTGACGTCGACGACGGTGGCGAGGGCGAAAGGGCGGTCCTCGCGGCACCAGCGGTGCAGTGTGTCCGCGATGTTCAGCATGAACGGGTCCTTCGTGGAGGGGGTGACGTGGGCGGGCCGCCGCCGCGCCGCCGGGGAGCGTAGCTC